>NZ_JAUNVI010000006.1:47517-76496 GCF_030537745.1 Ornithinimicrobium sp.
TGGTCGGCGTGGTCGGCCGCTCCGGCCCGACATCCTGGGAGGTCATCATCTCCACTTCTTCACCGCCTCTCGCGTCCGACGTGACTGTCGCACGTTCCCTTCAATAGTTTATATTGATCATGGACGTTCTTGCGCTCACGCGCAAGACGCCCTGCCTGCCTCACCCACCACCGAAGGACCACCCGATGTCTGAGATCAGCGAGACCCGCACCGAGCTGCCCATCACGCAAAAAGCTTCCTGCGGCTGCGGCGAGCACGACCACGACGTCCCCGCCCTGGACGCCCGCGCCATCCCTCACGCCATCCGCCACGCGACGATCTTCGGTGCGCTCTCCGGGGTCCGACCGGGGCAGCAGATGGACCTCATCGCACCGCACAACCCCCTTCCGTTGCTGGCGCAGATCGCGGACCGAGAGGGCGAGGCCCTCAGCTGGACCTACCTCGAGGAGGGCCCCGAGGCCTGGACCCTGCGCTTCACCCGCCACGCGTAGGCTCAGCCACCACCCCGTCGTCAGAGGAGCCCGACCCGTGTGCACCTACTGCGGTTGCGAGTCGATCGCGGTGATCGGCCGGTTCATGGCCGAGCACACCGACATCATCAACGCCGCGGGGCAGTTGCGTCGGGCCTGCCACCAGGGGGACCAGCCGGAGGTGGAGCGCGCCGCGGACGAGGTCGCGCGCCTCCTGGACCCGCACACCGACGCTGAGGAGGTCGGGCTCTTCAGGGTGATGCGCCAGCAGGAGGAATTCGCCGATCACATCGAGCAGTTGTGCCTCGAGCACGAGACTCTCGACGCCCAGTTAGCGGCCATCCGTGCCGGCGATCATGCTCGCATGGCGGAGTTCGACCACGACCTTCGTGGCCATATCGAACGCGAGGACAACGGCCTCTTCCCGGCGTCCGCGATCGCCCTGGACGGGCCCGACTGGGCCGAGGTCGACCTGTCTACGCCTCCGCCCACCACCTGGACCGGGGCGGGCAAGGCCCGGTTGGCGTGAGCACCCCCACGCGTGGCCCCTACACCCTGGCCCCGCTCCTCCTGATCCCCGGTGGCCTCGCGCTGCTCGCCGGCTTGGATGCGGCACTCACGCTGGCGGGGCTCCCGGCGCCCGCCAGCAGCCAGCGGCTCGCGGTGCTGCACGGCTCCCTCATGGTGCTGGCGTTCCTGGGCACCGTGATCTCTCTGGAGCGGGCCGTCGCCCTCCGGCAGGCGTGGGGCTTCCTGGCACCTGGCCTGATCGGGCTGGGTGGGATCGCACTCATCGTGCTGCCCGACCCCCTCCTTGGTCGCCTTCTGCTGGTCCACGGCTTTGTCCTGTTCGTCGCGGTGTATGCCGTGCTCTGGCGCCGCAACCACGACCACACCATCGCGGTCCAGGCCCTGGGTGCCGTGCTCGCCGCCTGCGCGGCCCTGCTCCTGACCCGCGTCGAGGTCGCGGTCGTGCTGCCCCTGCTGATCGTGTTCATCGTGCTGACCATCGGGGCCGAGCGAGTGGAGCTGGCTCGCCTCGCGATGCCCGCCGCAGCCGGGGTGCACCTGATCTGGTGGTCCGTGGCGTGCACGGCCGCGGCTGCTGCGACCGTGCTCTGGCCCCTGCCCGGGTGGCGCCTCCTCGGCCTGATATTGCTCGGGATGACGCTCTGGCTGGTCCGCCACGATGTCGCTCGCCGGCTGATCAAGACCACCGGGCTGCCTCGCTTCGCCGCCGCTGCGCTCCTGCTCGGCTACGCCTGGCTCCTCCTCGCCGGCGTGGTCCTGGTCCTGGTGGGGCAACCCACAGAGGCCGCCTACGACGTCGTGGTCCACGCCACCTTCCTGGGCTTTGCGATGTCGATGATCCTGGCCCACGCCCCGGTGATCCTGCCCGCCGTGCTCCGCGTCAAGCTGCCCTACAACATCTTCATGTGGGTGCCCCTGGCCCTGCTGCACCTGACCCTGCTGATCCGGGTCGTCGCGGTCACCCTGGACGACTTCGACGGTTGGTCGGTCGGGCTCTACGGCAACGTGGTCGCGCTGCTGATCTTCGTGGCGACCGCCGTGCTGACCGGCTTCCTCGCGGCCCGGCCACCAAAGCCGCGACCCTTCCCGACACCCGCGCGCGCCGCCGAGCCCGCGCAGCCTGTCACCACCAGCCCTGGCACCACCAGCCCTGACACCAGCCGCACAGAGACGACGCATGCCTGACCTCAGCCCCACCACCCCTGACACGCCCTCCCTCCCTTCGACGCCGTCCATGCCTTCGTCACCTCGCCCAGGCCGCCCCACCTCCGGGGCGCGTGGCCACTGGGCGCTGCGAGATCGCCCGGGGATCGTGTGGATGATCCTGGCGGTCCTCGTCGCGCTGGCGCACCCGTTCATCGCGGAGTCGCGGTGGCTGATGGTCCACCTCGTCCTGCTGGGCGCACTGACCCACTCGATCATGGTGTGGAGCACCCACTTCACCCAGGCGCTGCTCAAGACCAGACCGGGGCTGGATGACCGCAAGATGCAGTCGCGCCGCCTGATCCTGCTGTTGATCGGCACCTCGATGACGCTCGTCGGGGTGCCGACGGCGCAGTGGTGGTTGACCGTTATCGGGGCCAGCCTCGTCTCCGTCGCTGTCCTGTGGCATGGGGTCCAGCTCTGGCGGCGGCTGCGGGCGGCCCTGCCAGTGCGGTTCCGGATCACCATCCGCTACTACCTCGCGGCCGCGATCTGCCTCCCGGTCGGTGCTGGCCTGGGCGCCACCCTCGCGCTCGGTCTCGACGACGCGACGCACGGGCGCATCCTCCTGGCGCACACGATGGTCAACGTCCTGGGCTGGATCGGGCTGACCGTCACGGGCACCCTGCTCACCCTCTGGCCAACGGTGCTGCGCACCCAGATCACCCCGAAGGCCGAGGGTCGGGCCACCCAGGCCCTTCCCGGGTTGATCACCGCCCTGGTGCTGCTGGTCGCGGGTGCGCTGGTCGACCTGCGCTGGCTCTCGCTGGCCGCGCTCGGGCTGTATGCCGTCTCGCTGCTGTGGTGGGCCAGCGCGGTCCTGGCTCCGGTTCGGACAAAGCTGCCCCGTGAATTTGCGCCCGCTTCGGTGGGACTGGCACTGATCTGGTGGTTGGTGGGGATCGGCTATCTGCTGGTGCGGCTGGCTACCACCGCGACCTGGGCGGACTTTGCCGACGGCTTCGGCCAGACCAGCGCGATCATCGTCGTCGGCTTCGCGGCGCAGCTGCTCTCCGGCGCCCTCTCCTATCTCGTGCCATCGGTGCTCGGAGGCGGCAAGACGGTCGTGCGCGCCGGGCAGAAGTGGTTGGACCGCTGGGCCACGGCCCGGCTGGTCACGATCAACGCCGGCCTCGCCCTGTCCCTGCTGCCCATCCCCAGCCTCGTCCGCGTCATCATCTCCGTCTTGGTCCTCATCGCGCTCGCGGCCTTCATCCCCCTCCTGTTCCGTGGCATCGCTGCTGCGGCCACCGCCCGTCGCGCACTGGCCGACGGCCCCCGTCCCATAGAGCCGCGACCCAGCACCAACGGTCCTGACCACCTGCCCTCCATCTGGTCGGGCGGGCAGCTGGTCGCCGCCGTGTCCGCCCTCGCCCTCGCCATCTCGATCGGTGTCGCCGGCGACCCGGCAGCCGCGGGCCTCGGGGGTCTCACGGCGCTTCCCGGCCAGACCTCCGCCTCGGCGCCCGTCGCAGCCACCGGCGAGACGACGACGGTCACCGTCAAGGCCCTTGACATGCTCTTCGAGCCCTCTTCCGTCGAGGTCCCCGCGGGCAACCGCCTCGTGATCAACCTCGTCAACGAGGACCCGACCAACGTCCACGACCTCCAGCTGATGGGCCAGCGCACGCCACGGCTCCCGCACGGCGGCGCCGCCACCCTCGACCTGGGGATCGTCACGGCATCCACCCAGGGATGGTGCACGATCGTCGGTCACCGCCAGATGGGGATGGTCTTCGACGTCGTCGCGGTCGGCGGCAGCGACTCCGCAGCCGTGACGGCACCCGGCGGCGATGCCGGCCACCAGACCGGATCACCGGGCGCCGGCGCCGCATACCTTCAGAGCGCCACCCCGCTCCTGGACCCCGACGCCGTCGTGCAGGACTCGATCGACCCGGTCCTCGCGCCCGCCTCCGAGGAGAAGGTGCACAAGCTCACGCTCACCGCGCAGGAGCTCGAGTTGGAGGTCGCTCCCGGGATCACCCAGACCCGCTGGACCTTCAACGGGCAGGCGCCAGGGCCGACCCTGCACGGCCGGGTGGGCGACATCTTCGAGATCACTCTCGTCAACGACGGGACCATGGGTCACTCGATCGACTTCCACGCGGGGGCCCTCGCACCGGACCGGCCGATGCGCACCATCGCACCCGGGGAATCGTTGGTCTACCGGTTTACTGCAACGAGGGCGGGGATCTGGATGTATCACTGCTCCACCATGCCGATGACCGCCCACATCGCGGCAGGCATGTTCGGCGCTGTGGTCATCGAGCCGGAGGGCGGCTTGCCCGCAGTGGACCGTGAATATCTGCTGGTCCAGTCCGAGGTCTACCTGCAGCAGGGCACCGGCGACCGCGCCGCCGGCACCGACGCCGCGGAGGTCGACGCCGACGCGGTGCTGGCCGAGCGTCCGAGCCTGGTGACCTTCAACGGCATCGCCAACCAGTACGACCAGGAGATGCTCACCGCCAAGGTGGGCGAACGAGTGCGGATCTGGGTGCTCGACGCCGGGCCCAACCGGCCGACCAGCTTCCATATCGTCGGCGGCCAGTTCGACACCGTCTACAGCGAGGGCGCCTACTTGCTGGGGCCGCAGGCGCAGGGCAGTGGGTCACAGGTGCTGGGGCTGCAGGCCGCGCAGGGCGGCTTCGTGGAGCTCACCTTCCCCGAGCCGGGTCACTACCCGATGGTCAGCCACATCATGGTCGATGCCGAGCGGGGCGCCCACGGTTTCGTGCGCGTCACGGAGTGAGTGCCTCGGGAGGCCGATGCTGCGCGCGGCGACCGCAGTCGCTCAGACGGCGCGGTAGTTGCCGGCCGGCGCTGCTCGGAGCCGGCCCTGCCCCACGAGCCTCTGCAGCCAGGGGTGCGTGCTCGGCTGCCCCCACCGATCTCCCCAGATCTTGGCGTGGTTGAGGGCAATCCGCTCCTCTTCCGCCTCGGCCACCTCCTGGCCGGGCTGGAGATAGGTGGTGGCGCCGCCGACCCACACCATCGCCCCGCCCGCTTCCCGCACGATCTGGGCGAAGTCCGCGTCCTCCAAGCCCTTGCCCGTGTATTGCGGACAGAAGCCCCCGGTCGCCTCAAAGTCGTCGGCGCTCATCGCGAAGGCGAGCGCGTGGAAGAGTTCGAACCGCTCTTCGATCACTAGCTCGCCGTTGCGCAACGGCGGGGTGCCTGGGGTGCGGACGCCCAGCGTGTCCAGCTTGCGCAGCGGATAACCCACTTCCGGATTCGCCGGCTCGGGGAGCTGGAGCACCGGGCCGCACCACAGGATCGGGCCGGCGACCTGCTCGCGGATCGCGGCCCCCGCCTCACCTGTCACGGCCGCGGCATACCGCTCCAGCGCCCGGGTCCCGGGGATCACGTCACCGTCGAAGAACACCAGGACGTCAGCCCCGGCGCTGATGGCCTGCGCGGCGGTCGCGTTGCGCGCTGCCGCTAAGGGCAGCGCGCGCCGATCGGTGGGCACCGGGCGCACGATGGTCCGCCAGCGGTCGGAGGCCAACGGAAGTCGACCCCGCGTGAGGTCGCGGTCGCCCATCGAGGCGATGCTGTGGATGGCCGGTGGGACCGACCCGACGGACAGCCCGTCCACCTGACCCAGGAGCTGGTCATGCCGCCCTCGGGTCATGGTCAGCACAGCGATCTTCGCAAGCACGAGGCGTACCTTATCGTCCGTACAAGCCGCGTGACTACCCCCTCAGGGGTGAGGTCGCTTCATCACGACGCCTCCTGCCCCTCCGCCTAGTGTGGAGTTCATGGCAAGCGCAACTCCCCTCAAGGTGGCCATCGCGAACGACTACGAAGTGGTTGTCCGGGGGTTGCACGCCATGCTCGCGCCGTTCCGGAGCCGTATCGAGGTGGTCGAGCTGGACGTGAATCTCCCCGTCTCCCAGGTGGTGGACCTCACTCTTTATGACACCTTCTCCCAGACGCAGGTCGATGCGCCGGAGATCGACACCATGCTGGCGCGCCCCGCTGCCGGTTCAGTCGTCGTCTTCACATGGAACATGCATCCCCAGCTCGTGGAGGTCGCCCTGGCCAAGGGTTGCCGCGGCTACCTGGACAAGTCGCTGGCAGCGCCGATCCTCGTGCGTGCGATCGAGAGGGTAGCCCTAGGCGACATCGTCATCTCTCCGACGTCGGTCCCCACCTCGCGTCAGGACGGTGCCACCGTGCTGAGCGATGGTGGTGACTGGCCCGGCCGCGGGCACGGCCTGTCTGCCCGCGAGGCGGAGGTGGTCGCGCTCATCACCCAGGGCCTGACCAACGTCGACATCGCCTCCCGCACCTACCTGTCGATCAACTCGGTCAAGACCTACATCCGCACGGCCTATCGCAAGATCGACGTGACCCGCCGGTCGCAGGCCGTCCGCTGGGGGCTGGAGCACGAGATGGTCCCGACGCACAAACGCATCAACCACCCCTCGACGGGTAGTTAACCTCAGGCCGGGAGGTAGACCACGCAGGAGTAGGGACCCAGGTCGAGCACGCCCGCCCCGTCGATGACCTGCAGGTCCGGAGTCGCGTGGTCCCCGAAAAGTGAGCTGTAGCTGCGCGAGTCGCTGTTGAACTTGACCCGCCAGGTGCCGCTGGGCAGCTTGACCTGACGCTGCACGGCATTGGACGTGAGGTTGAGCGCGACGAGGACGTGTCGCCGGTCATCCGTGCTGCGCACATAGGCGATCACGTTGGCGTCATCGTCGAGCGTGACCAGCGTGGTGTTGGGTCCGGACAGGCCGGGGGTGTCCCCGTCCAGGTTGCGGCGCATCCGGATCAGGTCGCGAAACATCGCGGTGATGTCGCGGAAGGCCCAGGCCCGGTCCCAGTCCAGCGGCACCGTGTCGCGGAACCACTCGTCCTCCAGGAACTCCTGCCCCTGGAACAGCATCGGTATCCCCGGAGCGGTCAGGACCAGTGCGGCACCCAGGGTGGCACGCTTCTGGGCGTCCCAGCCGGTCGGGTTGTCGCCCCGCACCTCGGAGGTGATGCGGGCCTTACCGTTGGACACCTCATCGTGGGACTCGGTGTAGATGACGCGGTCGAAGGCGTGCTGATAGGCGTGCATCACGGCCTGCGCCACCGCCGGGATCGAGCGCTGCTCGTCATCGTGCGCGATCAGGGCCTCGCGGACCGGGTGCACAAACTGGCTGTCCCACTGGGCGTGCATCGCCGCCCCGCCCGGCTGGGTGGCAGTCACCGCCATCACGTTGTGCATGTCCTCGGCGATGACCAAGCGCCCGGGGAACTCGGTGCGCACGAGCTCGCCGATCATCCGCATCATCGCCCAACCCTCGGGGATGTCCCCGGAGAAGCCGTCGACCGTGCGCATGTAGGGCGTCATGTCCAACCGGACGCCGTCGGCGTGGTAGTCCCGCAGCCACATCCGGACGTTGTCGAGGATGAAGTCGCGCACCTCGCGGCGACCGTAGTCGGGACGCGTGTCGCCCCACGGTGTGTGGGACCGGTAGTCCTGATAGAAGTAGATCCCGCCCATGCCGTTCTCGGACCATCCGTCAAACTGCCAGGTGGCCAGGTCACTGGGGCCGAAGTGGTTGTAGACGACGTCGATGATGACGGCGATCCCCAGTTTGTGCGCCTCCCTGATAAAGGTCTTCAGCGCGGCCGGGCCGCCGTAGGTGTGCTCCACGGCGAAGATGTGCGCGGGGTTGTAGCCCCAGGAGTAGTCGCCCGCGAACTCCATCAGCGGCATCAGCTCGATCGCGTTGACGCCGAGGTTCTGCAGGTAGCCGAGCTTGCCGGTGAGGTCGATCAGTGTCGAGGGGCCGTACTCCTTGTCGACGAAGCTGCCGATGTGGGTCTCGTAGATCACCAGCTGGTGCTGCGCGGGCGTGAGGAAGGCCTCGTCGCCCTCCCAGTCGAAACCGCTGTGGTCGTAGAGGTGACCGTTGCCGACCGAGTTGGTCACGGAATTCGCTCGCGGATCGATCCGCATGGTCCAGGAGTCGCCGTTGCGCAGCAGGTACTTGTACTCCTGCCCGTGTACGGCCCCCTGCACCTCGCCATACCAGTTGCCATCGCCTTCGGGCAAGAGGTGGTGGGCGTTGTCATCCCACCCGTTGAAGTCGCCGACGACCTTGACCTCATCAGCATGAGGGGCCCAGACCCGGAAGGCGAAGCCTCCGTCGAAGGGCACGGCGCCCATGCCGAGAACGCTCACAGATTCACTCCTGGTAGATCGGAACTCACAGGTCATGGTCAAGGACGCGGACCCCGCGCCCCTGGTCATCGTAAACGGGTGGCTGGAGCGTCCTCTGATGGGCCAGGCTGACAGGTATGTCGGTCTGCGTCGAGTTGGTGCCGGGCCCCGGTCCGGACGAGCCTCCGGGGGAAGGGGTGGGCTGCCGTGCGCCCCCGCGAGGAGGGCCGAGTAGCGTCAGTCCGTGACCTCTCCCGCCGCTCGTCCCGTCGCCGCGGGCTGGGTCATCACGGCGATCCTGGCGGGATTGTCGATGCTCGGGCCGTTCACCATCGACACCATCTTCCCCGGCTTCGAGTCGATGGGCAGACAGTTCGGCGCCGACGCGCTCGCGATGCAGCAGGTGACCACCGTCTACCTGGCGTCATTCGCCGTGATGAGCATCTTCCACGGACCAATCTCTGATGCAGTCGGGCGTAAGCCGGTCATGCTCGTCGGATTGGGGGGATATATCGTCGGCTCGGTTGCCTGCGCACTCGCCCCCACCCTGGGCTGGCTGCTCGTCGGCCGAGCAGTGCAGGGCCTGTTTGCTGGCGCCGCCACCGTGATCAGCCGGGCGGTGATCCGTGACCTCTACGAAGGGGCGCAGGCTCAGCGGCTGATGAGCCAGGTGATGATGATCTTCTCGATCGCGCCGGCCATCGCGCCCGTCGTCGGGGGATGGATCCTTGCGATCGGGCCGTGGCCGGGGATCTTCTGGTTCATCGCCGGGTATGGCGTGCTCGTCACCATCGCGACGGTGACCATCCTGCCCGAGACCCTGCCTCGGGAGCAGCGGCAGCCGTTGCGGGTGGGTTCGGTCTTCTCCGGGCTGTGGGGGGTCGCTCGATCCTGGCCGTTCGAGCGACTGTCGTTGGCGACCGCGTTCACCTTCTCGGCCTATATCTTCTATGTGCTGGCCGCGCCCATCGTGGTCGTCGACCTGCTCGGTCTCGGCGAGCAGGACTTCTGGATGCTGTTCGTGCCCTTGGTCGCCGGCATGGCGTTGGGGTCCTGGATCACCGGCCGCGTCGCCGGCCAGATCGAATCCCACCGTCTCGTCGACGCCACCATGGGATTCGTCGTCGCCGCGGCTGCGGTCAACGTCGCGCTGACCATGCTGTCGCCGACCCTGCCCTGGGTGCTCGTGGGGCCGACGCTGCTCGGGGTCGCGATCGGTGTGGTCTTCCCGGTCCTGCAGCTCGCGCTGCTCGACATGTTTCCCCACCACCGCGGCGCGGCCGCGTCGATGACCGCCTTCGTCATCCTGGCGTTCAACGTCGTCATCGCCGGCGTCATCGCACCCCTGGCCACCGCCTCCCTGCTCACCGCAGCCCTGACCAGCGCTGGCCTCTCGCTCCTAGGCGTCCTCGCGTGGGTGTGGCACCGTCGCGCGACCGCACCGGCACCAGCCCAAGGGACCTGAGCCGGTTACGACGAATTGTCGTAGACTGGGGTACCCCCTCCGAGGAAGGCCGATCATGTCTCCCGACTCTTTCAACCCGGTGTTGTCCACACAGGAGTGCTGGTCGAGGCTCGCGCAAGAGGAGTTCGGGCGTCTGGGCTACCACCTGGCGGACGAGGTGCACATCGCTCCGGTGAACTACGCGGTCGACGGCCAGCGACTGGTGTTCCGCACCGCCGAGGGCTCCAAGTTGCTCGGCGTGGTGATGAACGACGACGTGGCCTTCGAGGTCGACCGCGTGCTCGAGGAGGAAGAGCGCGCCTGGAGCGTGCTGGTCCGAGGCAGGGCCTCCCTGCTGGAGGGCGACGCGGCACTCGACGTGGACAACCTGCGGCTGCGACCATGGGTCTCGACCAACAAGTTCAACGTCGTGTCCATCGCCGTCGATGAGATCAGCGGTCGCGACTACCCACTGTCCCGACCGTGGCAGCAATTGATCCCCGAAGACGAGTAGTCCGCTCGGCAGTAGGACCAGATCAGTGAAACGCTCGGCCCGATGGGTCGTGCCGACTGGTAGTTGACGTCTTCCGGTGGGAGTGTTTGACCATGAGGACGACCCCCGTGCCTGCGTGGGTTCGTTCCTACGAACGTCCTTGGTTGCGCTGGGACGTGCTCGCGGGGGTCACCGTGGCGGCCTACGCCATACCTCAGGTCATGGCCTATGCCACGATCGCTGGCCTGCCCCCCACCACCGGGATCTGGGGCTTGGTCGGTGGACTGCTCGCCTACTCACTCGTCGGCACCAGCCGCACCCTCTCGGTCGGGCCCGAGTCGACGACCGCTCTCATGACGGCCGCCGCTGTCGGCGCGGTGGTCACCCGCCCGCAGGACTACGCACCCATGGCCGTTGCGCTCTGCTTCGTCGTTGCGGCCTTCTGCCTGCTCGGCTGGATCGGCGGTCTGTCACGAGTATCGGACCTACTGAGCCGGCCGGTGATGGTCGGCTACATGGCGGGCATCGCTGGCGTGATGATCGTGAGCCAGGCTCCCAAGCTCACCGGCGTCAACGTCGAGGGCGAGGGTGTCCTGGCACAGACGTGGTCGCTGCTGACGCACCTCGACGCCGCGCACGTGCCCACCCTCGTCCTCAGCCTCGTGTTGATTGCCGTCTTGTTCCTGACTTCCTGGCGTTGGCCACGCGCGCCGATCGCCCTCGTGGGCATCCTTGCCGCTGCGGCCGTCGTGGCGTGGACACCCGCCGGGGACCTCGGCATCGACACCGTCGGCGCCCTCCCGGCGGGGTTACCGACGCCGGCGCTGGGCAATCTCACGATCGACTCCGTGGTCAGGCTGCTGGTGCCGGCGCTAGGGGTCACGCTGGTGGCCTACTCCGACAACATCCTGACCGCGCGGGCCTTTGCCGAGGACGGCGAGCAGGTCGACGCTCGTCGCGAACTTCTGGCTTTGAGTGCCGCGAACCTTGGTGCCGGCCTCTTCCAAGGGTTGCCCGTCTCTTCGTCGGGCTCGCGCACCGCGATCGCCAACGCCATCGGCGCCAAGAGCCAGGGCACGGCAGTCGTCACCGCACTCGCCACCGCCCTCGCGGTCCTTACCTTGCGCCCCGTGCTCGCGCAGATCCCGAGCGCCGCCCTCGGTGCCGTCGTGGTGTATGCCGCCGCGCACCTGATCGAGGTCGGGGAACTTCGGCGGTTCGCGAGGTTCCGCAAGAGCGAGCTCGTGATCGCGCTGTCAACCACTGCCGGGGTCCTCGTGTTCGGTGTTCTGGAGGGGATCATCATCGCGGTAGTGCTGTCACTGAGCGACGTGCTGCGACGCGTGTCTCGTCCGCACGATGCCGTGCTCGGCTTCGTCCCTGGGCTGGCCGGAATGCACGATGTCGACGACCATCCGACCGCGACGACCGTGCCGGGTCTGGTCGTCTATCGCTACGACTCCCCCCTCTTCTTCGCCAACGCCGAAGATTTCAAGAATCGGGCGCTGCGCGCTGTCCGGGACGAAGAACACCCGGTCGAGTGGTTCGTGCTCAACGCCGAGGCCAACACCCAGGTCGACATCACCGCCGCCGACGCGCTCGAAGATCTGCGGACCACCTTGGCCGCCGAAGGCGTGGTGCTGGCCTTGGCCCGCGTCAAAGATGACCTGCGGGTGGAGCTTGCGCCCTCCGGCATCTTGGATCGGATCGGTGAAGAGCACATCTTTGCCACGCTGCCGACCGCTGTCGACGCCTTCCGGCAACGACCTCAATCCTAAGCAGCGGGCGTCTTGGGCGTCCGATGCGGCGAGACGGGGTGCCCGGTCCGGCAGGAACGACCGTTCGGTGCGGCCAGGGCGACCGCTCGGTCAGTCGCCGGCGCGTAGCCCTTCGGTGATCAGGTCCATGACCGAGGAGTCGGCCAAGGTGGTCACGTCGCCGATCTCGCGCTTCTCCGCGACGTCGCGGAGCAGGCGTCGCATGATCTTGCCGGAGCGGGTCTTGGGCAGTTCGGACACGATCAAGATCTGGCGAGGCTTGGCGATCGCACCGATCTCCTTGGCGACGTGGTTGCGCAGCTCGGCGACCAACTCGGCCCCCTCACCCACTTCGTCGGCCTCCTCAACGGCGTCCTCCCGCAGGATCACGAAGGCGCAGATGGCCTGCCCCGTGGTCGCGTCATTGGCGCCGACCACGGCGGCCTCGGCGACCTTGGGGTGGGAGACGAGCGCCGACTCGATCTCCGAGGTCGACATACGGTGTCCAGAGACGTTCATGACGTCATCCACCCGACCGACCACCCAGACGTTGCCGTCCTCGTCGAACTTAGCGCCGTCACCGGCGAAGTAGACGCCCGGGAACCGGCTCCAGTAGGTCTCCTTGAAACGCTCCGGGTCGCCCCAGATGCCGCGCAGCATCGCCGGCCAGGGCGCCGTGATGACGAGATAACCGCCAGCGTCGCGACCCACCGGCTCTCCGGACTCGTCGACCACATCGGCGGTGATGCCTGGGATCGCGCGCATGGCCGACCCCGGCTTGGTCGCCGTGACCCCGGGTAGCGGGCTGATCATGGTCGCGCCGGTCTCGGTCTGCCACCAGGTGTCGATGATCGGGCACCGGCCGCCGCCGATGACCTCGCGGTACCACATCCACGCCTCGGGGTTGATCGGCTCACCGACCGATCCCAGCAGCCGCAGGCTGGACAGGTCGAACTTCTCCGGGATCTCCTTGCCCCACTTCATGAAGGTCCGGATCGCGGTCGGCGCGGTGTAGAGGATCGAGACTTTCTTGTCCTGGATGATTTCCCAGAAACGGCCTTGGTGCGGGGTGTCCGGCGTGCCCTCATACATCACCTGCGTCGCGCCCAGCGTCATCGGGCCGTAGACGATGTAGGAGTGCCCGGTCACCCAGCCGATGTCGGCGGTGCACCAGTAGACGTCGGTCTCCGGATGCAGGTCGTGCACGACGCTCGTGGTGTAGGCGTTCTGCAGCAGGTAGCCGCCCGTGGTGTGCAGGACGCCCTTCGGCTTTCCCGTGGTGCCCGAGGTGTAGAGGATGAACAGCGGGTGCTCGGAGTCGAAGAACTCCGGCTCGTGGGTGTCGGCAGCGGCGGCCAGCGCGTCGTGCCACCAGATGTCGCGCCCTTCGGACCAGTCGACGTCCTGCTCGGTCCGCTGGACCACCAGGACGTGCTCGACCGGGGTGTCGCCCTGAGCGAGCGCGCCGTCCACGGCCGGCTTGAGCGCGGAGGGCTTGCCACGTCGCCAGCCGCCGTCCGCGGTGATGACCACCTTTGACCCGGCGTCCTGGATGCGGCTGTGCAGCGCGTCGGAGGAAAACCCTCCGAAGACGACCGTATGCGGGGCACCCAGCCGGGCGCAGGCGAGCATGGCCACGACGGCCTCGGGGATCATCGGCAGATAGATCGTGACGGTGTCCCCCTTGCCGATGCCCAGCTCGCTCAGGGCGTTGGCCGCCCTCTGGACTTTTTGGTGCATCTGCGCGTAGGTGATGTCTTGGGTGTCACCCGGCTCCCCGACAAAGTGGAACGCGACGCGGTCGCCGTGTCCCGCCTCGACGTGCCGGTCCACCGCGTTGACGCAGGCGTTGAGTTTGCCCCCCACAAACCACTTGGCGAAAGGCGCCTGCGACCAGTCGAGCACCTCCTCGAAGTCCTTCTCCCACGTCAGGTAGGTGCGGGCCTGCTCTGCCCAGAAGGCGAGTCGGTCGGCGTCGGCCTGCTGGTAGAGCTCGGCGGTCCCATTCGCCTGCGCCGCGAACTCAGGACTGGGCGCGAAGGTGCGCGCCTCGTGCAACAACGTGGACAGGCCCTCGTGGGGCGACGCGTCGGACATCAGTCTTCTCCTTGCGGGTTGCCGTTGGCTTTGCCTCTTTGTGAGTATGCCGTGTCCCGCGGCGCGCGTCCTGCGCACCCCGGGATGAGCGCCTTGATTGAGCAGGTCTGGCGACCGCCCGGAGTGGCAACAGCGACCGCCCGGTCAGTGGCGGAAGACGCGCGCCGGACCGACCACCTGGATCCCGACGAGTTCGCCGACCTCCGGGGTGGCGTTGCCCACCACCCGTGCATGGAGCACGTCGGACGTGGGCGTCAGGTCCGCGCCGGCGCCGGGCGGCACCTGCAGGTGGACGACCGCGTCGTGACCGAAGTAGGACACCTTCGTCACGGTGCCCACGATGTGGCCGTCCTGGGGGGCAGTGAGCTGGATCTGCTCTGGTCGCAGCATGACGTCGCAGTAGCCGCGGTGTGCGAACCCCGCGACCGGGAGGTTGCCGAGCACGCAGGACACCTCGGGTCCGCTGCTTTCCCCAGGGAGGATCACCGCGTCGCCGAGGAAGGCGGCGATGTGCGCGTCGACCGGCTCGCCATAGATGGTCCGGGGAGGCGCGACCTGGCGGAAGCTGCCGTCCCGCAGGACAGCGACCTCATCGGCGAAGGAGAGCGCCTCGCCCTGGTCATGGGTGACGAGCAGGGTCGTGGCTCCGGCGGCCCGGAGGGCGCGCGCGGTGGCCTCCCGCGTGGCCGTGCGCAACGCCGTGTCGAGGGCGGAGAACGGCTCGTCCAGGAGGACCAGGTCAGGGTGCGGCGCGAGTGCGCGGGCCAGAGCGACGCGCTGCTGCTGGCCGCCGGAGAGCTCGTCCGGGTGGCGGTCAGCGATGGACAACGGGAGCTCGACCATGTCGAGCAGCTCACGCACCCTCACCTGATGGCGCTGCTCCCGCCTGCCCATCAGGGGTCGGGACAGACCAAAGCTGATGTTTCCCGCGATGCTCAAGTGCGGGAAAAGCCCGCCGTCCTGTCGGACGTAGCCCACGCCGCGCTTCTCCGGCGCGACCCATGACCCCGGCCCGGCGACCAGGCGACCGCCGACCTCTACCTCGCCCACGATCGGACGCAGGAAGCCGGAGACGACCTTGAGCAGAGTGGTCTTGCCCGAGCCCGAGTCACCCAGCACCGCGGTGATGCCACCGGAGGGGACGAGCAGGTCGACACCCTTGAGGATCTCCTCGGCTCCGTAGCTCGCGTGGACACCACGCAGTCTGACGTCACTCACTGATCCTCCTGTTTCTCATCCGCGGTCCGAGACGATCTGCCGTCGCAGCACGACGGTCAGCGGGATGGACAGCGCGATCATCATCGCCGCGTAGGGAGCGGCGGCCGCATAGTCCAGCTCGTCGGCCGAGGCCCAGAAGGCCAGCGCCAGAGTATCCACCCCGGTCGGGGCCAGCAGCAGGGTGGCGGTCAGCTCGGTGCTGATCGCCAGGGCCACGAGGACGAAGCCGGCCAGCACCGAGGGGGCCGCCAGCGGCAGCACGACTCTGGTGAGGACACCCGTCCCCCCAGCTCCCAACGAACGCGCGGCGTCGGACAGTTCCGGCGGTGCCGCGGTCAGGCCGGAGCGGAGCGAGACCATCGCCCGCGGGAGGAAGAGGATCGCATAGGCGACGAGGAGCAGGATCGAGGTCTGGTAGAGCGCGGGCGCCCACCGCACTGCGAGGGTGACGAGCGCGAGCGCGATCACCACGCCGGGCAGCGCGCTGGCGACGAAGGTGACCCGTTCGAGCACCATCGCTCCGAGCCGGTGCCCTCGGCTGAGGAGAAGCGCCCCCGGCAACCCCAGCACCACCGCGAGCAGCCCGCCTGCCACCGCCAGGCTCAGCGTCGTCGCGGTGACGGCGAACAGGTCGGTCGCCGCGGCGCCGCTCTGGCTGGTGCCGACCAACAGCCACCGCAGCACCATGACCACCGGCACCACCAGCGCCAGGCCGACCACCAGGAGCAGCCCGGCCAGGACAGGGACCTTCCACCGGCCCAGCTGCTGCGGGACCGCACGTTGGACGGTGCCGGAGCCCAGGCGCGCCACTCGCCGCCTCCCTCGCGCGACCACCTCGAGGGTGAGCACCACCAGGCAGAGCACCAGCAGGACCGAGGCCAGCAGCGACCCCCGGACATCGCTGAAGCCGACCGCATACTGCTGCAGGATCGCGGTGGTGAAGGTCTGGTAACGCATCATCTCCAGGACGCCGTACTCCGCCAGCAGGTGCAGGGCGACCAGCAACGCTCCCCCGCTGATGGCCGGGCGCAGCCGCGGCAGGACGCTGCGCAGGAACGCCTGGAACGGGCTGAGGCCCAGCGAACGGGCGATGTCCTCCTCGCTCGCGTCAAGGACGCGCAGCAGCGCGGCGACGGGGAGGAAGACGAAGGGGAAGTAGGCCAGCGTGGTCACCAACGCGGCGCCCCGCAGACCGACCAGCCCGGGCTGCCAGGAGATCCAGGCATAGCTGCTGACGAAGGCCGGCACCGCCAGCGGCGCGAGCATCAGGGTGCGCCACACCCCGGCGAACGGCAGGTCGGTCCGCTCGACGAGCCACGCGGCGCCGACCCCGAGCGCAACTGCGCACGGCACGGTGATGAGCAGCAGCCAGCCCGTGTGCGCGAGCAGCTCCCCGATCCGCGGCCGCCATAGGTAGTCGACCGCCTCCGCCGCGCCGCCCACGACCGCCTGGGCCACCACGACGACGACAGGCAGCACCGCAAGGACCGCGACGAGCGCGGCCAACGGTGCCGCGACCGGGCTCCTAGAGGAGGCCGGCATCCGTCATCAGGTTTATGACGTCGTCGCTGTTGAGCGCGGAAGGGTCAACCGGGGGGTTGTCGAGGGAGTCCAGCGGCGGGAGCGCCGGGTCGGAGGACACACCCTTGCCCACGGCATACTCCATCGACTTGCTCGTGACGAGCACCTCCTGACCCTCGGGCGAGGTGACGTAGGCCAGGAACTCCTGCGCTTGCGCCGTCATCGCCGAGTCCGCCAGGACGCCGCCCGCGGACAAGGAGACAAAGGCTCCCGGGTCCTGGTTGCCGAAGTAGTGCAGCAGGGTGTTGCCTGAGCCCGACTTGTCGCCAGCCTGGTCCCGATACCAGTAGTAGTGGTACATGATGCCCGCCGGCACCTCGCCGGCGTTGACCGCCTTCATGGTGGCGATGTTGTTCTGGAACACCTTGGCGCCGGACTGCAGACCCTTCAGCCACGCCTCGGTCTGCGCTGCGCCGCGGTTTGCGAGCATCCCCGCGATGATCGCCTGGAAGTCGGCGCCGCCCGGGGCGCAGCCCCAACGGTCCTTCCAGGACGGGTCGGCCAGATCCATCATGGAGGCGGGCAGGTCGGCCTCCGTCATCGCGGACGGGTTCCAGCACAGCACGGTGGAACGGGCCGCGATCGCGGTCCAAGCCTTGCTCGAGGGGGCCATCCCGGCGTCCACCTGCGCCAGCGTCGCGGCCGCGACGGGCGCGAGCAGGCCGGCACGCTCGACGATGGTCATCGCCGGGGAGTTCTCGGTGAGGAAGACGTCAGCGGGGCTGCTCGCACCCTCCTTGACGATCTGGTGACCCATCGAAGAGTCCTTGCCGGCCCGGACCTGAGTCCGCACCCCCGTCTTGGCGGTGAACGCCTCGGCCCATGCGGTGGTGACGTTCTGGTGCTGCGAGGAGTAGATCTGCAGGGCTTCTGGGTCGGGGGTGTAGTCCTCCCCCTTGCTGCAGGCGCTCAGCAGGAACGGCGAAGCGGCCAGCGCGGCGAGCACGGTGCGTCGGGACAGGGCAGTCACGAAGGGATCCTCTCGTTGGACGAGTTGGTGTCGGTCGAGCAGAGAGCGGTGGAGGTATGGCGCGCTGTCAGCACGTGCTGCAGCCGCCGGACGGGCCGATCGGTCCAGCGCCACAGCAGGATGCCGGCGCCGAGCGCAGCCAGGGTGGCCAGCAGGGGGGTGGGGACCCAGCCGATGACCTGAAACTGGATGAGGTAGATGTGCAGGCTCGCTGCGGCGAGCAGGGACACCGCCGGCACCAGCCTTGCCGGCACCGCGATCGAGGGGCGGAGCGCGAGGAGGGCGACGCCAGCGAAGACCGTGGCGTTGCGGATCGGGTCGTCGGGGAAGAACCACGCGATGCCGACGGCCATGGCGGCCAGGGTCAGCCAGCGCCGTCTCCGGGTGTCGGCGTGCGCCAGCGCGAGGCCGATCGCGAACAGCCAGAAGACAGTCGGCATCATGCCGCGCAGCACACCCTCGGCGAAGGTCAGGATGAGGAAGCGCGGGAGGAGACCGAGCAAGGTCAGTGCGAACGCCACCCTCCACGGGTCTGTGCGCCAGGCCCGCGCCACCGCCGGGACCGACAGGACGATCGCCGTGAGGAGCACGCAGGCGACCAGGGCGTCCATGAACCAGAGCTCGTTGTGGAAGCCGTAGGCGATGTCTCCCACGAGCCAGTTGGCGAGGAAGACGTTGTCCCATCCGTAGCGTCCGTAGGACAGGCCCAGCAGCGCGACCGCCATCGTCGGCACGGCGACCCCGATGATCAGCCTGGAGGTGCCGCGCCACCGCTGCGAGACCGTGCCGGCCGACAATCCGAAGCGGGCGGAGTTGACCCCGGCGATCACCAGAAGGGTGTGCGCCCCACCGAGGATGCGGAAGAGGTCGGCGTGCGAGCCGCAGATGATGACGACGGCGACGGCGCGCAGCACGATGGAGGTCTCGATCCGGATCGTGCCGCCGAGCCGGCGGGCCCAGCCCCGGGCCGGCGCGGAGTCTTGTCCCGCAAGGGGTGCGGTCGCGTCGTCCACGAGCTGCGCGAGCGGGCGGTGGTGCCAGTCGGTGGGCAGGTCCCCGAGCAGCTGGATCAGCGTGGTCGAGGCCTGGACGTGCGAGAGCGAATCGCCACCCTGGTCGGTGAACGAGCGCTCCAGGTCGATGTCGTCGCGGCCCAACACCGCGCCGAGCGCGCTGGCGACCCGGACCTGCAATGAAGGTGTCTGGATCCGAACGCGCGCGTCGGCGCACTCCTCCGGATCGCTGCCCCGCACCAGCGCGTCGCACCCATGGCGATCGACCTTGCCGTTGGCCAGACGAGCCAGCGGGAGCACCGCGACCCGCACGTGGCCGACCCCGAGGCCACAGGCGCGGGCGGCGACCTGGCGGGCGCGTGCGGCGGTGTCCAGGGCCAGCTGGCCGTCCACTGGCTCGACGGCGACGCGCAGCCCCTCATCGTCTCCGGTGACGCAGACGACCAGGCCGTCCCGCTCGAGGGCGCGCTCGACGCGGGACAAGTCGATCCGCAGACCGAGCACCTTGACGAAACCGGACCGGCGTCCCACGAGGCGCAGCACGCCGGCCTCGTCAATCTGCCCGAGGTCACCGGTCCGCAGCTCGGTAATCATCTGGCCCAGCGCCAGGTCGTCGGGGTGCTCGGCATAGCCGAGCATCACGCTGGGCCCTCGCACCACGACCTCCCCGGTGCCGCTGGCCGGGTCGGCCTCCGGGACGGAAGGGTCGAGCACCACGCTGGTGCCAGGGATCGGGCGACCGACGGCCTCGGGGGCACGGCCGGTGGTCCCGGGGTCCTGGATGCAGATGCGCGCGGTGGACTCCGTCTGGCCATACATGACGGACAGCCCCCACCCGAACCGCTCCCCCAGGGCGACCGTGCGCGAGACGCGCTCCGGGCTCATGCGGCCACCAGCCTGGGTGATGAGCCGCAAGGCGGGGTGCGGCGCCTCGAGCGCGCCGGTCGTCTCCATCAGCTCGACCAGGTGCGGCACGACCGCCAGGTCGGTCACGCCCTGCCCGTCCATCTGCGACCAGAAGTCCGCGTCGAGCACCGAGCTCTCGGTCAGCACCACAGAGGCTCCGACGAGGAGGTGGCTGTGCAGCACCGAGAGGCCGTAGCAGTAGTGCAGCGGAAGACTGGTGATGCCGCGGTCGGCGGCGGTGAGCTCGAGCCCAGCAGCGATGCCGCGCGCGTTGGCCACCACGTTGTCGTGGGAGAGCCGGACCAGCTTGGGCGATCCAGTGCTGCCGGACGTGCTGAGCAGGAGCGCGAGGTCGGGGTGGAGCAGGTGCCGGGGCGCGGAGCCTGTCGGTGCTGCCTCGGCGTTGATCTGACCGCCGACGACGGCCAGGTCGGGCGACCAGGCCCGAGCCACCCGCTCACCGTGCGCGTCGCGAGGGACGACGAGGGCGACGTGGCCGGCCTCCAGGACCGCCAGGTAGCCGATCACGTCCTCGATCGTGGCTCGCAGGGGGACCCGGACCAGCAGGCGGCCGGCAGCCGCGGCCGGCAGGTGCGTGACGAGGGCATCGACGCGGTCGCGGACCGTCCCATGATCCACGACCGTCCCGTCCGCACCCACCAGCGCCGGCGCGCAGGGGTCGACGGAGCCAGCAGTCGGGAGCGGCGAGCGACCCAGGACGGCTGGGCGGGCGCTCAAGAGCGAGGAGGGCACCTAGTTAGGCTACCCTCACCTGAAAAGGCTACGAAATCGCGGAGGTAATTGAGGCGATGGACCACGACGTCGACGTCTGGTGGGCCGATCTCACGGCGGCGGACGTGCAGCTCCATCAATTCCTGCCCGAAGCCGAGCGTCTCCGCGTCAGTGAGCTTTCCGCAGCGGCGGACCGGGGGCGCCGACTGGTTGCGGCGGCACTGCTCCAGCACGCCGTGCACGCCTCGCGCCTCGCTGGCCGCGACGCGGGCAGTGGCCACCAAGGACCGGTAACGGTCGACCGGACCTGCGACGAGTGCGGCGCACAGCACGGGCGGCCGGTCGTGCAGGGTGGTCCGCACCTGTCCGTGGCCCACGCTGGCGTCCTCGTCGTCGTGGCCACCTGCAGCACAGCGAGGGTAGGGGTCGACGTGGAGCGCACCGACCGTCTCGACGCGCAGGCCTGGGTGGAGCACGAGGCACGGGTCAAGACTGCGGCGCACGCGGACGCCCCGGTCATCGCCCTCCAGGCGCCCTTTGACGGCTATGTCGCGGCGCTCTGCGTCGTCCCATCCGACCCGATCGAGGCCAGCGCAGTGGTCAGCGTCCGCACCCACCGCTGGGCGGGCTGATCCCCCAGGTAGCCGCTGTCAGGGGACCTGGCTAGGGTCGAGAGCGACCGGGACGAGCCCGGAAGTGTGCGCGCCTAGGAGGTCGGCATGACCGAGAAGAAGACGAAGAGGGACTACACCACCGGCAAGGACCATGGCAAGAAGCCGTATGTCCTCGACATCGAGAAGGAGACCCTCGGCAACGACAACTTCCGTCGCACCCTGTGGACCGGCGAGCACCTGCAGCTCACCCTCATGAGCATCGACGTCGGTGACGACATCGGCCTGGAGGTCCACGAGGGGAACGACCAGTTCCTCCGCGTGGAGTCGGGCAAGGGACGCACGCAGATGGGCCCGTCCGAGGACGACCTGCCCTTCGTCCGGGACGTCGAGGACGACGACATCGTGATGGTGCCCGCGGGCACGTGGCACAACGTGACCAACACCGGCGATGAGCCGCTCAAGGTCTATGTGCTCTACGGCCCCCCGGACCACGAGCCTGGCACCGTCCACCGGACGCACCAGGATGCCGAGAAGGATCCCAACGAAGACTGAGCAGGTGCGCGTTCAGCCCGCCTGACCACGCTCCACTTGGCCACCGTCGCTCGCACTGGTCGAGGCCATCGTGTCCAGATACTCCTTCTCGATCTCCTCGGCGGTCTGCACGCTCTCGCGCAGCGGCACGTGCTTGATCATCACGGTGGCGATCAGCACCAGCGCGAGGATCGGCAGCCCGAGCATGAACGAGTTCTGCAACTGGTCGGCAAGCCCGGCACGCACCGCGTCGGCTACCACCGGCGGCAGCGACTGGGCCGCCGACGGGTCCAGCACGGCGCCGATATCCAGGGATCCGGCCTTGGCGCTGAGCGCGTCGCGCATCGAGGCAGGCAGGTGCGAGGAGATCGCTGCGGTGAGGCCACCGGTCATGATCGAGCCGTAGACCGCGATCCCGACCGTCGAGCCGATGTTGCGGGAGAACTGCGTGGTGGCTGTCGCCACCCCCATGTCACGCTGCGCGACGACGTTCTGCACGACCAGGGTGTACTGCTGCATCGCCATACCCAGTCCGACCCCGAACACGGTCATTGCGCCGAACAACTCGTAGGGGCTGGTCTGCACGCCAAGCCGGCTCAGCCACCAGATGCCCACCATCATGAACAGGACGCCGGTGATCATGAAGCGGCGGTAACGTCCCGTGCGGGTCACGAGCAGCCCGGTGACGATGCCCATCAGGATCATCCCGAGCATCATCGGCATCAGGATCAGGCCGGACTCGGTCGCGTTGACGCCCAGCACTCCCTGGGCGAAGACGGGGATGTAGATGATCGAGCCGAACATCACCATCGCCGTCCCCAAGGCCGCGACGTTGGACCAGGAGAAGACGCTGCTGCGGAAGAGGCGCAGCGGCAGCAGAGGCTCGCTGGCCCGGCGCTCCACCAGGACGAAGGCGATCACGAACGCCAGCCCCACCACATACAGGGACAGGATCTGCGTCGACGCCCACGGGTAAGTGGTGCCACCCCAGCTCGTGGCCAGAAGGATGGTGACCAGGGCGATCGTCAGGGTGATGATGCCCGCGACGTCGATCTTGGCCTCACGCCGCTGGAACGGCAGGTGCATGAAACGCCCGATGAACACCATCGCGACCAGCCCGATGGGCAAGGTCGCGAAGAACAGCCAACGCCAGCCGATGTGATCGGTGATCAGGCCACCGGCGATCGGCCCGGCGATGGAGGTGACGCCGAAGACCGCACCCATGAAGCCCTGGTATTTTCCGCGGGCCCGGGGCGGGATGATGTCACCGATGATGGTCTGGGACAGCGGCATCAGCGTGCCCATGCCAGCACCTTGGACCGCACGGCCAGCGACCAGCACCCAGAACTCGGTGGACAGCCCGGAGATGATCGAGCCGAGCATGAAGACCGCCAGCCCACCGAGGTAGAACGACTTGCGACCGTAGAGGTCGGAGAGCTTACCCACGATCGGCACGACGACGGCCGAGACGAGCATCGCGGCGGTCGCGACCCAGCTGTAGTGGTCCATACCGCCGAGGTCGGCGACGATCTGCGGCAGCGCCGGCCCGACGATCGTCTGGCTGATCGAGGCGACGAACATGCCCAGCATCAGCGCGATGAAGACCCGGCGGTGCTGGGCGCTCATCGTGTAGGCCACGGGGCTGGGGCCAGTGGTGGGGCGGGTGGTGGTGGTCGTCGAGGTGGTCAAACCGGGGTGCCTGTCTGTCGGGTATGTCGTCGGTGGTCACCCACGACGGTGGGGGCGACAGGTGCTGCAGTGGTGAGCAGGGTCAGCGCGTGCGGCGCGCCTGACGCTGGCTCTCGATCGTGTCGGTGAGTCGGCTCAGCAGACGCGCCAGCTCGGCCCGGTCGTCATCGGGCCAGTCCACGAGGGCGTCAGTGACGAGCGTGACGCGACGACTGCGCTCCAGGCTCACGGCCTCGCGGCCAGCGTCGGTGAGGGCGAGGATCTGGGCCCTGCCGTCCTGGGGGTCAGGCGCCCGCTCGATGTAGCCGCGCTCGGTCAGGGAGGCAAGCCTGCGGCTCATGGTCGAGGGGTCGAGCCCTTCGGCTTTGGCCAGGTCGCGCGACCGGGTGCACTCTCGCCCGCTCAGCCGGACCAGGACCATGAAGTCGGCGCGGGGTAGGTCGCCCTGCAGCTCGTGGACGAGCTGGCCCATCGAGGTGAAGGCCCTGGCGAGCTCTTCGGATAGTTGCATTCGGCAATCATATATCTAAATGCGTGCTGCAACCAACTTCTTCAGCCCTTGGCGCGCGCCCAGCGCCAACCCATCGGCGGCTTGTCGCTGCTGACCCCCATGGTCCGGACCCGGACGTTGCCCATGAAGGTGTAGGCCGTGACCACCACCCGCGACCCGTTCGGCGCCGCCCCCTGGGAGCCGACATCAGACTCGGTCCGACCGTTGCCGACGAGGGTCACACCGCGCACCTGCACGTCCGTGCCCGGCGGCACCACCACCCGCACGTCTCCCATGAGGGCGTAGGCGACGACCTCGAGCGTCTCGCCAGGCAGCAGCACCTCGCGCAGATCGAGCTTGACGTTGCCCATGGCCTCATAGACGACGGTCCGCTGCGCCGCGTCCCAGCGACCCGTCCGGACGACGTCGCCCATCAGCGACACGAGGGGGTCACCGCCCTCACGCCGCACCTGTGGCAGCGCTGACGAGGAGGGTGGCACAACCTCGGGCAAGCCTTCTCCCGGCGTCTGCGGACCGGGGAGCGGCGGTGGGATCGTCATACCGCAAGCCTATGGTGGTGGCATGGAGTTTAGATACCTCGGCAACAGCGGCCTCAAGATCAGCGAGATCACCTACGGAAACTGGCTCACCCACGGGTCCCAGGTCGAGAACGAGGTGGCGCACGCCTGCGTGCGCGCAGCCCTCGACGCGGGCATCACCACGTTCGACACCGCAGACGTCTACGCCAACACCAAAGCCGAAACCGTCCTTGGTGAGGCGCTGGCTGGCGAGCGTCGCGAGAGCCTGGAGATCTTCACCAAGGTCTACTGGCCGACCGGACCGCGCGGGCACAACGACACCGGCCTTTCGCGCAAGCACATCATGGAGTCGATCAACGGCTCGCTGACGCGGCTGCAGACCGACTATGTCGACCTCTACCAGGCCCACCGCTACGACACCGAGACGCCGTTGGAAGAGACGATGCAGGCGTTCGCCGACGTCGTCCGCCAGGGCAAGGCGCTCTACATCGGAGTCAGCGAGTGGACCGCCGACCAGATCCGAGAGGGCCACCGGCTCTCCAAGGAGCTCGGCTTCCAGCTCATCTCCTCCCAGCCGCAGTACTCCATGCTCTGGCGGGTCATCGAGCCCGAGGTCGTCCCGGCCTGCGCGGAGCTCGGCATCTCCCAGATCGTGTGGAGTCCGATGGCCCAGGGCGTGCTCTCGGGCAAGTATCTTCCCGGCCAGGCCCCGACCGAAGGTCGAGCAGCGGACCCGAGCATGGGCAAGAGCATGTCCGACTACCTGACGGACGAAGTGCTCACCGCCGTCCAGGGCCTCAAGCCGATCGCCGAGGAGGCGGGGCTGACGATGCCGCAGCTGGCGATCGCCTGGGTTCTGCAGAACCCCAACGTCGCCGCCGCGCTCGTCGGTGCCTCCAAGCCAGAGCAGGTCGAGGCCAACGTCAAGGCGGCCGGCGTGAAGCTGGAGGATGACGTGATGGCCAAGATCGACGAGGCGCTGGGTGACGTCGTCGTGCGTGATGCCGCGATGACCCAGGAGAATGCGCCGCAGGCCCGCGTCGCCTGAGAGGCTGGGGCCATGAGCCCCACCTCGCCTTTTGACCTGACTCTGGCGCAGTTGCGCGACCGCCGCTCGGCGAAGTGGAGCTATGTCCCCGCGGACGTGCTGCCCGCGTGGACGGCCGAGATGGACGTGCGGGTGGCCGACCCGATCACGGCCGCCCTGCGGCTGGCGGTGGAGCGCAGCGACTTCGGCTATGCCGGCGAGCCGACCCTGGTCAAGGAGGCCTTCGACGGCTTCGCGCGCGCCACCTGGGGCTGGGACACGCTGGGCGGGCCAGGTCGGGTGCGGCTCTTTGCCGATGTGAGCCAGGCCGGCGGGGAGACGCTGCGCGCCCTGACCGCGCCGGGCGACCGGGTCATCATCAACCCACCGGTCTACCTGTCCTTCTACTGGTGGCTCAGCTCGATCGGCCGAGCGCCCCTGGAGGTCCCGCTCCGCGACGGCACCTCCGGCGGGCGCCTTGATCTTGACGGTATGGAGCGTGCCTTCGCCTCGGGCGCGCGCGTCGCGCTCCTGTGCAGCCCCCACAACCCCCTGGGCTACGTCTACTCCCACCAGGAGCTGGCCGCGCTGGCAGAGCTGGCGGTCCGCTACGACGCGGTCGTCGTCAGCGACGAGATCCACGCGCCCCTGGTCCATCCGCACAGCCCACAACCCTTCGTCCCCTTCCTCACCGTCTCGCAGGAGGCACGCTCCGTCGGGATCGCGCTGCACTCCCCTTCCAAGGCCTGGAACGTCGCCGGCCTCAAGCTGGCGCTGGGCGTCACCGCGGTGGCAGACCGATGGCCGCCGCTGCACGAAGAGCTGGAGTGGTCGCCCTCGATCCTGGGGCAGTACGCCGCCGTCGCGGCCTACGCCGAGAGCCGTGACTGGCTGGCCGTGACCTTGGCCGAGATCGAGCAGCGGACCGCCCAGCTCACCGACACCTTGGCGGAACACCTGCCGTCGGTGCGCTACGAGCCGGGCCACGCGTCATACCTGGCCTGGCTCGACTGTCGTGAGCTCGGTCTTGGCGACGACCCTGCCGCTGCCTTCCTGGAGAAGGGGAGGGTGGCGCTCTCATCTGGCCCGGCGTTCGGCCCCGGCGGCGCAGGTTTTGCGCGGCTCAACATCGGGACGAGCAACGAGCTCATGGTCGAGGCGGTCCGCCGGATGGCAGCAGCGGTCGACTGACCGGCAGGCTGCTGCCTAGGGCACGCCGCTGCCTAGGGGCAGGGGATCGCGCCGAGCGCGGCCAAACCGGCAAGGTCGCCGTCCGCGAAAGCGGCCTGCCCGGTGTTGGTCGCAGCCATCAGCTGCCACGGGTCGTCAATGTGGTCGAGCCCGAGCACATGGCCGAGCTCGTGGTCGAGCACCGCGGAGTGCGCCTCCCAGGTGTCCAGGTCCTGACGGTCCAGGACGACCTGCCCGGTGGAGCTCCACAGTCGACCCGCCTGGTCGCTGACCCAGGTAGGACCACCCATCCCGGCACGGTTACCGGCAAGCTCAGGCACGTCGGCGGAGACGGACCAGGCGATCAGCACCGGTGAGCCGCTCTCGCGCGCAGTGCTGGACCAGCGGTCGGTCGTCTCCCCGACCAGCGCGAGCTGCAGACCGGACGCCGCGGTGACGCGGGCGAGGGAGGCCAGGACGAGGTCCTCATAGCCCTCGGGCGCCCCGTCCGGGTTGACCTCGACGGGGATCTGGCCGCACGGCGAGAAGCCCACGGGCATGCCGGTGCTCGGCTGGGTCGCCAGCAGCGTGTAGGGCCCGGCAGCAGCGGACTCGACTGCTGGCAGGACTCGCCTGCCCCGCGGTGGCGCCCAGCCCCAGGCCGGCTGCTGCACGGCCGGCACCAGCCCGTCCCGACTTTCGAGGACACGGGCTGGTCGGTCGGCCTGGCGGCGCTCGTCGGCACCGTTCTGCGCGGCGGGTGCACCAAGCACCGAGCTGGCTGCCACCGTCAGCCCGTCGCGCAGCGCGCCGGCCTCCTCGGGATAGAGGTAGGCGCCCACCGCAAGGGTAGGGACCATGAGCCAGGCGAGCCACCGCCCCACCGGTCGGCGCGATGGTCGTCGGCCGCGCGCGGGTGCGGCCGGTGTGCGGTGGACGGGCGCCACCGCCCGCACCGGGACATGGCCACCAGGTGAGTGATAGCGCCATCCGAGGTCGCCTGATGAGGCTCGACGGTCCGGCGGCAACCACCCCAGACCATGCGCACGGTCCCACTCGTCGAGCTGGGCCAGACGTCGCTCGAGGTCTGCCGCGCGACGACGACGGGCCGCACCCGCGAAAAGCCCCATGCGCGCATCCTGCACCACCACGCCGACACAGTCCATACCCTTGTCCTATGACCCGACCTCACCTGTGGATCCGCGCCGAAGTCCGTCCGACCGAGCAGCGCGTGCCGATCGTCCCGGCGGACGCTGCCCGGCTGATCGCCGACGGCTTCTCGGTCACCATCGAGGAGTCACCGACGCGGATCATCCCGGTCCAGGAGTACGTCGACGCCGGCGCAGACGTGGCGCCCTACGGGTCCTGGGCGCAGGCCCCCTCAGGTGCGGTCGTCGTCGGGATCAAGGAACTGCCCGAGGACCCCGCCGATCTTGAGCACACCCACGTCTTCTTCGCGCACGCCTACAAGGGACAGGCGGGCGCGCGAGAGACTCTCGAGCGATTCCGACAGGGCGGCGGCGAGCTCCTCGACGTCGAGTACCTCACGATCGAGGGCAAACGGGTCGTCGCGTTCGGCTTTTGGGCCGGGTATGTCGGGGCGAGCCTGGCGGTGCTCCGTCACCGTGGCCAGCTGCCCGGTGGGGTGGCGCCGCTGACCCGGCTCGAGCTGGACACGCGGCTGCGGGAGAGCAGCGCGGGGCGCGATCCTGAGCGCGTGCTGGTCGTGGGCGCCCGCGGCCGCTCCGGGACAGGTGCCCGGGAGGCTCTCGGGGTCGCTGGCTGCCGGGCTACCACCTGGGACCGTGCCGACACCATCGTGCTGGACAAGGCGTCGCTCCTGCACCACGACATCCTGGTCAACTGTGTCGTGAGCAACCGAAAGCAGGAGCCTTTCGTGGCCACCGACGACCTCTCAACACCCCGGCGCCTGCGCACGATCAGCGACGTGACCTGCGACGTCACCTCCGAGGCCAACCTGCTGCCAGTCAACACCGCCATCACCAGCTGGCAGGAGCCGGTGCGCGACGTCGGCACCCCGGAGTCACCGCTGGAGGTCATCGCGATCGACAACCTTCCCTCCCTCCTGCCCCGGGAGTCCTCGGAGAGCTTCAGCGCCGAGCTCACCCCATTGCTGCCTGACCTCGCGGACCGTCAAGGTCCCTGGGCGGCATCGCTGGAGTGGTTCCGTCGGCACGTGGGAGAAGAGGAGCGGGCCACGTCTGCCTGAGCCGCCACACCGGCCGGCAAGGCTCCCGCACCGGCCGCCTGAGCCCCCGCACCCGGCGCACCGCGGTGACCTTGGGCCGCTATGACGACCCAGAACCACCGCACAAGCCGGAAC
>NZ_JAUNVI010000006.1:76596-83561 GCF_030537745.1 Ornithinimicrobium sp.
ACCGCGGTGACCTTGGGCCGCTATGACGACCCAGAACCACCGCACAAGCCGGAACAGACCCCCGCACCCGGCGCACCGCGGTGACCTTGGGCCGCTATGACGACCCAAAGCCACCGCACAGGACCGGACGCACCCTCGCCGCGGCCGTCAGGCTGGTCCGAACGGGGAGCCCTCGACGATCCCGTCCGGCCGCCCCGGCTCGATGAACCATTCGTCGCCGAAAGCCATCGCGAACTGCTCCTGCGGCATCCCGAGCATCCAGGCGACGTCCTCCTGGGAGGCGTGGCTGGCCAGCGCCGCACGCTTGGCCGCCAGCACCGACCGCACGTCCACGTGCCAGTGCAGCTCAGCCTCCGGCATGCCGATCGGGTTGCCGTCGTCGGCCGGCGCATCCGGGTCCCAGTCGCCGCCCTCCATACCGGCCTCCTTGGCCGCGACAAACAACTGCCGCATGCGATCCCTGTTCATCGTGCCCTGGAGCTCACGGGGGCGGCGCGCGGCCAGTGCCGCGGCACGGCGAGCGACGTGGTGCACCTTGACGTGGTCCGGATGGCCATAGCCACCGTGCCAGTCGTAGCCCACGATGATGTCCGCGTCCTCCTCGTCCAGGATCGCCGCGAGCCGGGCGCCCGCCTCCTCCGCGTCGGCGGCGTGGAAGGACTCCGCCAGCGAGTTCTGCTCCCAGCCGGACATGCCGGAGTCGGCATACCCGAGCCAGGCCACGCGCGCGGTGCCGAGGACCTGCGCCGATGCCTGTGCCTCGACCCGCCGGCGCAGCACCACGGTCTCTTCCTCGACCAGGTCGGTCGGGACGGTGCCGTGGTCGCCGTTGGTGGCGTAGACGCAGACGACCCGGTGTCCGGCGTCGGCCGCCAGGCGTATGGTCCCGCCCGTGCCGGAGGCCTCGTCATCGGGATGGGCGTGGAGGAAGACGATGGTGCTCACGAGGGTCAAGGGTGGAAGCAGGCGGCGGCCTTCACACAACCCTCACCTCTCGCCCCCGTCCTGCGCTGACCTGCGCGCCTACGCTCGAACCATGACCGAGTCCGCGGGCCCCCGCCGCACCCTGCTCGTCGTCGAGGACGACCCCACGATCAACCAGGCCCTGACCGACCGTCTGGTCGCAGAAGGCTTTGACGTGGTCCGAGCCTTCGACGGGCCAGGAGCGGTCACGGCTTATGAGCAGCACGAGCCTGACGCGGTCCTGCTCGACGTGATGCTCCCGGGTTTTGACGGGCTCGAGGTATGCCGTCGCATCCAGGCACACTCACCCGTGCCGGTCCTCATGCTGACCGCTCGGGCGGAGGAGATGGACGTGCTGGTGGGGCTCGGGGTGGGCGCCGACGACTACGTGACCAAACCGTTCCGGATGCGTGAGGTGGTGGCGCGGGTGCGGGCGCTGCTGAGGCGGGTGGACCGGGCGGCCGAGCTGGCCAGGGCGCAGGAGCCGCAGGTCACGCTCGGCGATCTGCTGCTCGACCGGGCCGCGCGCCGGGTGCTCGTCGGCGGCACGGAAGTGCACCTGACGCCGCTGGAGTTCGACCTGCTGACCATGCTCGCCGAGCAGCCGGGGACAGTCTGCGGTCGGGAGTCCCTGATGACGCAGGTGTGGGGATGGTCCGACGCCCACGGCACCCGGACCCTCGACAGTCACGTCAAGTCGCTGCGCGCCAAGATCGGTGCGGGTCGCGTCCGGACGGTCCACGGGGTCGGCTACGCCCTCGAGGTCGCAGGGGGTGCGCAGGTATGACGTCGCGCCCCAGCCGCTCAGAATCCCTGCCTGCGGTCGACCGCCCGCTGGATGGCGTCGCCTCGATCAAGGTGAAGATCGCGCTGCTGGTCGCGCTCAGCATCCTGACAGCCGTCGTGATGATGCAGGTCGGTCGCAACGCGGGGGTCCCGTGGTGGCTGACGCTGCCCGTCACCCTCGCCGCCGCGCTCGGCGTGACGCAGTGGCTGGCGCGGGGGATGACGTCGCCACTGCGCGAGATGACCTCGGCAGCCGGGCGGATGGCCACCGGCGACTACTCGACGCGCATCAGCGCCACGTCGGCAGATGAGGTGGGGGCGCTGGCCAGGGCCTTCAACACGATGAGCCAGGATCTGGCCACCTCGGACGAGCAACGTCGGCAGGTCGTCGCCACGGTCTCCCATGAGCTGCGGACCCCGCTCGCCGCGCAGCGCGCCCTCCTGGAGAACCTGGTCGACGGCGTCGTCAAGCCCAGTGATGCCGCACTCCAGACGGCCCTGGCTCAGTCTGAGAGGCTCAGCACCCTCGTGACCGACCTGCTCGACGTGAGTCGTCTCGATGAGGGTGCTACCCAACTCGCCCTCGGCGACGTCCAGGTCTCAGAGCTGCTGACGGCGGCTGTGGCGGAGGCGTCGATGGGGGCCCGAGGCGTGCAGATCGAGGCGCGGGTCGAGCCACCTGACCTGCTCGTGCGCGGGGACGAGGCCCGGATCGCCCAGATCGTGGTCAATCTTCTGGACAACGCCGTGCGCCACAGCCCCGTCGAGAGCGTGGTGCGGGTCCTGGCGCGGGCAGAGGCCGACGCACAGTGGTCGCTGGAGGTGTCCGACGAGGGGCCGGGCTTCCCGCCCGGCCAGCAGGAGCACCTCTTCGCACGCTTCGGCGTCGGCGACGACAGCAGCGGCGGCACCGGGCTGGGACTGGCCATCGCCCGCTGGGTCGCCCAACTGCACGGCGGCACCATCGCGGCGCTGCCGCCGTCGACTGAGCCGACAACGCACAGGGGGGGTCGAGTCCGCGCTCTCCTCCCGACCGACCCCACGACGTCTGCGCCGCCGGTGGCTTCGCCATACCCCGACCCGGAGATCCCGACCGCCCGCCAGGAGCAGCTCATGCCGACCCACGCCGCGACTCACCTCCCGGCCCCACCCACGACCACGACGACAACGACGACGAAGGCCCTGGTGAGCCCCACGCAGCCACCCTCGGTCGTGGAGGCGCTCTTTGGCCCCTTCTGGCCCGAAGCCGGCCCTCGGGTCGCCCCTGTTGCCCTGTGGGCCTGCATCGGGGTCGGCGCACTGGCCGCAGCCGTCCTTCCCTACCGCAACAACGGGATCGGCACGCTGCTCGTCCTGCTCACCGCGGGCGGCCTCGTGCTGTGGCTGTCAGTCCGACGGCGCGAGGCGTGGACCCTCCTCTCGGCGGTGCTCTGCGTCGGGCTCGCGTCGCTCATCGTGCTCCGCGCCGCAGAGTGGCTCACGGTGCTGGCGCTGCTGGTGGCGGCCGTCCTGGTCACGACCGCGCTCACCGGCGCACGCGGTCTGCCCGGGATCATCACGGGCGCCGTGTCGTGGCTGCTCAGCGGCATCCGAGGACTGCCGCTCCTGGGCCGGACGTTGTCGGCGACCAGCCGCACCCCGATGCTGTGGCCCGTCGTCCGCACCGCCGCGATCTCACTGGTCGCGCTCGTGGTCTTCGGCGGGCTGTTCGCCTCGGGCGACGCGGTCTTCGGGTCCTGGGTCTCCGGCCTGCTGCCGACGATCGAACTCGCGGACAGCCTGGTGCTGCGGACTTTCGTCTGGTTCCTGGTGGCCGGGGTGGTGCTGGCGGCCTGCTATCTGGCGCTCAACCCGCCTCGCGTCGAGCTCGCCGCTTTGCCCCAGCCACGTCAGGTGACCCGGCCCTGGGAGTGGCTCGTGCCGGTGGGTGTGGTGGTGGCGACGTTCGTCGGTTTCCTCCTCGCGCAGGCCTCGACGATGTGGGGCGGACACGACTGGGTGCAGCGGACGACCGGGATGACGTATGCCGAGTCCGTCCACCAAGGCTTCGGGCAGTTGACCGTCGCGACCGCACTCACGCTGGTGACGATCGCGATCGCGGCGCGCAAGGCACCGCGGGCCACGCCTGCGGATCGGCTGGTGCTGCGCATCGTCCTCGGCGCGCTGTGCCTGCTGACGCTGGTGGTGGTGGCCTCGGCGCTCTACCGGATGTCGCTCTATCAGGAGGCTTACGGCTTCACCGTGCTGCGCGTCCTGGTGGACGCCTTCGAGCTGTGGCTGGGACTGCTCGTGGTGCTGGTAGCAATCGCGGGGATCCGGCTGCGTGGGTGGTGGCTGCCTCGCGCTGCGCTGGCCAGCGCCGCCGCGATGTTGCTGACGATCGGGCTGGCCAACCCGGACGCCTGGGTGGCACAGCGCAACATCGACCGCTTCGAGGCGACCGGACGGCTGGACGTGTCCTACCTGTCCACGCTGGGCGCCGACGCCGTCCCGGTCATCAAGCAGGGACTTCCCGCAGACCTCGCGGCGTGCGCCCTGGGGTGGCGCCCTGACGACCAACTCGTCGACGACGCCTTGGCCTGGAACCTCGGACGCACCCGCGCCCTGGACGCTCTCGCGTGGATCGAGAATGCTCACGGTCCGTATCCCAGCACCTGCGTCGATGAGGTCGCGCCGTGAGCGACGGCCCTCAGCATGCGCGCCGTGCGCTCCGGGAATTCAGCCCAGTGGTTTGAGCAGCATCGTGGAGGTCTTGCCGTTGGCCTGGTCGAGCAGCCGGCCGACCTCGGCGTAGCCACGCGCCTCGTGGAAGGCCAGCGAGACCACGTTCGGCGGATCGACATACACCTCGAGCGCCATCTGCCCGAGCGGGCCGGCCATGGTCTCGACATGGTCGTACATCATCGACCCGACCCCGCGACGTCGGTGGGAGGCAGCGACCACCACCCGGTCCAGATAGCCGAAATCGACATAACGCTGGCTGAACCAGCGATAGTTGGGGCTGTCGTAGGCCGTGCCGGGGCGCACGATCAGGCAGAACCCGGCGATCGTCCCGTCATCGTCGACCACTATTGCCTGGTCTGACAGGCCGACGATCCAGGCCAGCCGCTCCAGGTCCAGCGTGCCGACCCCCTCCAGCGCTCCCTGGTTGAGCGTCAGCACCTGGTCGAGGTCGCTGTCTGCCAGCTCGCGGATCTGCATCTGAGCAGGATATCTGGACCGGCCCGGTTTCCTGGGGTTGGTCACGGTGAGCGCACAGCGTCCAAGATGGGTGGGTGAGCATCGATCTGCGGACCAGCGCCGCGCGACATGACGAGGTGCTGCGGCGCCGTCTGGACCTGGTCCTGCCCCTGGCGATGGAGGCGGGCGACCTCGACGTCTGGATCGTCGCCGGCCGCGAGTATGCCGAGGGAGCGGTCCTGCGCAGCATGCTTCCCGCCACCTGGCTGAGCGCTCGGCGGCGCACCGTGCTGGTGTTTCGACGGGATCGTGCGACGGGTGCCGTCGAGCGTCTCGCGGTGGGCCGCTATGACATCGAGGACCTTTATCCCTCTGCCTGGGATCCGCAGGTGCAGCCCGATCAGTGGAGCCGGGTCGCGGAGATCGTCGCGCAGGGTGATCCTCGCCGGATCGGCCTGGACACTTCGGCCGTGCTGGCGCACGCCGACGGACTGAGCGCCAGCGAGCGCGACGCCCTGGTGGCCGCCCTGCCGGATGACCTGACCGCCCGACTGGTCAGCGCGCAGACGGCGGCGGTCACCTGGTTGGAAACTCGGCTGCCCGAGGAGATCGAGACCCTCCGGGTGGCCTGCGACCAGGGCCACGCCCTGCTCGCCCGAGCCTTGTCCTCGGAGGCGATCACGCCGGGGCGCACCACGACCGACGATGTCGTCTGGTGGTTGCGTCAGCAGGTGCACGACGCTGGCCTGCCGTCCTGGTTTCACCCCACCGTCGAGGTGGTGCGTCCCGCTCGTGCCGACGATGACCAGACGGAGCGGCGCGAAGGCTTCTCCGCCCGGCTCCCGGAGACCGTCATCCAGAGCGGCGACCTGGTGCACATCGACTTCGGGCTGACGCTGGATGGGTTGTGCACCGACCAGCAGCAGCACGGCTACGTCCTGCGCCCGGGCGAGACGCAGGCACCCGTCGCGCTCGTCGAAGGGCTGGCGGTGGGCAACCGCCTGCAGGACCTCGTGCTCGAGCAGTTTGCGGTGGGTCGCACCGGCGATGAGATCCTGCGCGGGGCACTCGCCGCAGCCCGCGCCGAAGGGATCGACGCGATCATCTACTCCCACCCGATCGGTCTGCAGGGCCATGGAGCAGGCCCTTCGATCGGCCTGTGGGACAGTCAGGACCGGGTCGCCGGCAGCGGTGCTCTGCCGGTGAGCCCCGACACCTGCTGGTCGATCGAGCTGTCCGCGTGGGTCACCGCGCCTGGGTGGCCCGACGATCGGGTCCGGATCCGGCTCGAGGAGGACGCGGTCTTCGACGGGGTGGCCCTGCAGTGGCTCGACGGTCGTCAGACCGAGCTCCACCTGATCGGCCCCAGCCCGACCACGGCCTCGCCCACGTGATCGCCATACCTGAACAGTCGTCCCTGTCATGATGCCGACATGCACTCGACCAACTACGTGAACACGCTGATCACGGTTGCACCCGACACCAAGGCAGTGGAGGCGACGCAGCCACCCGCTGGCAAGGGTTCGGTCGCCGAGCTGCAGTTCGAGATGATGCACGGTCACGACTATGAGTTCACCAGTGACGATGTGATCTTCAGCGTATTCGCCGACCGCAGGAGCATCGCCGCCGACGACCGCAAACCGGCCCGCGAAGAGTTCTTCTCCAAGGGCCAGGCCTGCCTACGAACCTCGCCCCTGGCGAAGACCTACGGCTGGGGAATCCATGCCGACGCGCACAGCCGAGTCGCGCTCGTGCCGATGGGCACGGACAGGTATGACTCTCTGATGAACGACGACACGACCGTGAAGCGTGCAGCGATGAAGTCATCGCGATAGGCGGATCGCCCCTGGATGATCAATCGCCCAGGAATCAGCAGCCAGCGACGCGCCATGACGTCGGACATACACGTCGCGTGATAATGCTGAACAGTCACCGGTCAGCGATCCTCGACTCGTTGGCGTTTGATGGCTCGGTACGGTGTGGTCACCTGGCACTCGTCGTGGATCCATCGTGCGCGGGGCATGATGGACCCATGC
>NZ_JAUNVI010000055.1 GCF_030537745.1 Ornithinimicrobium sp.
GGGGCGGGGGGGGGGGTGGGGGGGCGGCGCCGGCGCGGGGCGCCCCCCCTCCCCCCGGGGGGGGCGGGCGGGCCCCCCCCCCCCCCCCCCCCCCCGACTCCTCGGCACGACCAGCCCTGAGGACTTCGCCGGCTCGCACTGGGCTCAGCGACTGCACCTGGCGACGGCGGGGCAGCGCGGCGGCGACGACTTCTCCGACCTCTTCAGCCTTGCGGCCGTCGACGAGCTGATCTCCGAGCGCGGGCTGCGGACCCCCTTCCTCCGGGTCGCCAAGGACGGCACGACCCTGCCCGACCGGGCGTTCACGGCCGGTGGTGGGGTCGGCGCCGCGATCGCCGACCAGATCAGCGACGACCGGGTGCTTCAGCTCTTCGCGGACGGAGCGACGATCGTCCTGCAGGGGCTGCACCGCACCTGGGGTCCGATCAGAGAGTTCAGCGCCGACCTCGCGGCGGACCTCGGCCATCCCGTCCAGGTCAACGCCTACATCACCCCCTCGCAGAACCAGGGCTTCGCCGACCACTACGACGTCCACGACGTCTTCGTCCTCCAGGTCCACGGCGAGAAGCAGTGGACGCTGCACGAGCCCGTCCTGACCGCTCCGCTGCGCGATCAACCCTGGACCGATCGCCGAGCCGACGTCGAGGCGCGAGCCGACGACCCGCCATACCTGCAGACCATCCTCCGACCCGGCGACTGCCTCTATCTGCCCCGAGGCTGGATCCACGCGGCCCGTGCGCTGGGTGGTGTCACCGCGCACTTGACGATCGGGGTGCAGGGGTGGACCAGGCACCATCTGGCGCAGGCGCTGCTCGACCGCGCGAGCGTGAGGTTCGCCCACGCTGATGCGGTCCGTGCGAGCCTGCCGCTGGGGGTGGACCTGACTGACCCGGACTCGCTGACCTCAGAGGTCGAGACTGCCCGCGAGGCGGTGCTCGAGGCGGTGCGGACCTTGTCCGCGAGCGAGATCGTCGCGGTGCTTCGGGGCCGCCAGCGGGCTGCTCAGCGCCCTGCCCCGATCGCGCCGTTGGCCCAGCTGGCCGCTGGCGCGGCCTTGCAGCCACATGATCGGCTGCGGATGCGGCCGCACCTGATGGTCGACGTGCTGGCCGAGGAAGGTGATGAGGTCACGATCTCCTCAAGGGCCGGTCGCTTCGGTATGACGACCGCGCAACTTCCCGCCTTGCGTCGACTCCTCGCGCAAGGGGAGGGCGAGGATGGGGTACGAGTCGGCGATCTGGCGGAGTCGGAGGAGGAGGCGCTCGCGGTGGCTCGATTACTTCTTCGACAAGGGCTGGCCCTCGTCGTCGGCTGAGCGCTTACGGACCTCAAAGACGAAATAGCGCAGTGGCCAGGAGCCGTGGCGACCCAAGTCCTGGGCGTGGTGCCCCTGCCGAGCGGCCCAGACCGAGATCTCCATCGGTGCGAAACGGTCGCGACTCCAGATCTCCAGCACGGTGGCCGGGTCCAGTGTGTCCATGGTGCGATCCGCCTTGATGAGCCCGACCGCGCACGGTGCCCGGCGATTGTCGAGGAGGACATGGTCGACGCCGACGCGGGTAGGGGTGGTGCTCATCGGTGCGTGACCTTCACGGGCGGTGACTCGGCCAGGTCGTCGGTGTTGCACACACCTTGGACCGGCGAGCAGTGCCTAAACAAGGGGCACGTGATGAAGACGACGACGAGCGCCACGATGGCCAAGACCTTGAGCGGGATCAGCACGCCTGGATAGCTCAGCCACCACTCCAGCGGCATCACGCGGTAGCCCCACGCCATGAACACGCCGGTGAGGATGATGGTGGGCAGCACGAAACGGACGACCCAGCGGAAGCGATCGAGCTGCCGGGCGCCAGCCAGGACGGCGTCGAGATTGGGGTGGGCGCGTCCCGCGGGCATGGCGACGGCGATATTCCACAGCGCGCCACCAAGCCACAGGCTGAAGGCGCTCAGGTGCAGCATCCGGACCAGCCCGTGCCAGTCGGTCCCCGCGTCGGTCGTCGCCCAGGCTGCCAGGAGCAGCGTGACCACCGCCAGCGCGAGGATCGCGGTGGCCCTGCGGGTCACACCGGACAGGAGCAGCCCGGCGAGCAGGACCGACCCGATGACCATGCCCCACCGCAAGGAAGGGTCGATCATCATCGGCGGCACCACCAGTGCGCCGGGTGCACCGAGGAAGACGATCGGCGCGACCCAGCGGGCCACTTGGTCGGCACGGGTCAGGGCGCTGTCGTTGAGCCGCGCGATGGCCTCGTCATCGACATCGGTCTCGTGGGCTCGCAGGTAGCAGACCCGCCATGCCAGGAAGCCACCGGCGAGCGCGAGCGACCACAACGTGAGCCACCGCATACCCAGAGCCATCGGCTCCAGGCCCATGCCACGACCGGTGAAGAACGCTCCGCCCAGCGACGCGAGGGTGATGAGGGCAAAGGCGACCTTGGGCAGGAAGGGGGTCTCTTCCTTGACGATGATCGTCAGGGTGTCGGCGCGCTCCCGGTCCCTGGTGGTCAGTGTGTCGTCCATGCGCCAACCCTTCTATGAATTACGATACGTAATATGACCAAAATACCCCAGGCCTGGCACCGCCGTCTAGAGGGACACCCCCTCCTGCGACACTGATGACCATGTCTAGCTCGCCCACATTGCCTCTCGTGCCGTGCAGTACCGCGGCGCGCGAGCGGCATGACCCGATGCTCGGGACGGCTCCGCCCCAGCAGCGCTTCCTGCTGGTCGAGCAGGACTCGGGCTGGGCGTTCTCTGGATTTTCCTCCCTGGCGATCCAGGAAGACATCCGCGACGAGGTGCTCAGGCGTGCCGAGACGGCGGGCGCTCGCGTGATGCTGATCCGACGGCCAGGGCGGCAGACCTCATCCGTCTGCCTGATGCGCAGCTGGTGTGTTGTTGACCCCCAGGCTCCTGCAGGGGAGCGTGTGACGTGGGGTTCCTGGTCCTACCCGGCCGAGCTGCTCAGCGGGGTAGAACGGCTCGAGGAGTTGGTGGCCCGAGACAGCGCCAGGGCCGAGCAGGGGTTGGGTCGCCAGTTGGTGGACGGGGCGCGCGAGAGCCTCGTCGACGAGCCGCTCATCCTGGTCTGCACGCACGGCAAGAAGGACCCCTGCTGCGCCGTCCGTGGCCGTCCGGTCGCCAAGATGCTCGCGCAGCGCTGGCCCGAACAGACCTGGGAGTGCTCGCACACCGGCGGAGACCGGTTCGCGGCCAACGTGCTGCTCCTGCCCGACGGTGCGACCTACGGAAGCCTCGACGTCGAGTCGGCGTTCGCGACGATCGAAGCACACCGGGCGGGACGCCCGGACATCACACACCTGCGTGGCGTGACCGGACACCGCCGTGCGGTTCAAGCCGCGGTAGTGGCGGTGCACGAGCAGCTCGGGCCGCTGCCGTGGGGGAGCGTGACGGCCACGGGTATGACGCAGCGCGCACCCGCGGAGGGGGAAGTGACGGCCTTCACCGTCAGCCTCGAGTTGGCCGACGGGCGCCTCGTCGAGGTCGAGGTGGGCGAGCACCATGGTGCTCCCGCGCAGCTGACCTGCCGTAGCGAGGGGGGCAAAGTCTCTCAGGTGCCGGTCCCCGGCGAGGTTCGGTTCGTCAGCTAGACCGACCGCCTACCATCACTGGGTGACCACGGGCATGAGCGAGCCGACGCGGGGCGGCTGGGCGCCGCTGGGCCGCGACCTCGCCATCGACCTGGGCACCGCCACGACCCAGATTCACGTGCGCGGGCGCGGCGTCGTCTTGGACGAGCCGACGGTGGTCGCCGTCGACACCACCTCGGGCCGACTTGTCGCCGCCGGAGCCTCTGCCCGCGAGATGTTGGGCCGCACGCCCGAGCATGTCCTGACGATGCGTCCGCTCACCGATGGCGTGATCACCGACGCCGAGGTGACCGAGCAGTTGTTGCGCCATCTCGTCGAGCGCGTTCGCCCCTCACGGCTGGTGCGCCCGCGTGCCGTGGTCGCAGTCCCCAGCGGCGTCACCGCAGTCGAGCGTCGCGCCCTGGAGGACGCCGCGATCCGGTGCGGGGTCCGTGGGGTCTACGTGCTCGAAGAGGTGATGGCGGCCGCAATCGGGGCAGACCTGCCCGTCGACTCAGCGACCGCGTCAATGGTCGTCGACATGGGTGGGGGCACGACCGACGTCGCGGTGATCTGCCTCGGCGGCATCGTCAACGCGCGCAGCCTCCGCACCGGGGGCGAAGAGGTCGATGAGGCGATCGTCGCCGGTGTCAAGGCGTCCCATGACCTGCTCCTGGGCGAACGCTCGGCCGAGGACATCAAGATCAAGGCGGGTGCCGTCTGGCCGCTCGCCCACGAGCTCACCGCGCGAGTCCGCGGCCGCGACCTGAGCACCGGTCTGCCCCGCACGATCGAGCTGTCCAGCAGCGAGGTTCGCCGGATGATCGAGCCGGTCACGACCCAGGTCGTCGAGGCGGTCCGCCTCGTCCTAGACATCTGCCCGCCCGAGCTGGCCGGCGACCTGCTCGACGCGGGGATCGTGTTGACGGGCGGCGGCGCCCTGCTGCGCGGGTGGACCGAACGCCTCCGGCACGAGCTCGGCATACCCGTCCATCTCGCTGACGACCCGCAGCACGCCGTGATCCGCGGGGCCGGGGCGTGCGTGGAGGACTTCGCGTCGCTGCGGCGGGTGCTGATGAGCACCTCGCGCCGCTAGGTGCTGGTATGCCGAACCGTCGCCGATTGCTGCCGGCCACCGCCGGGGTGCTCACGATGCTCACGGCCGGGGTCCTGGTCCTCGATCTAGCCCGACCGGGGATGGCCGACCCGGTCCGCGAGGGGGTCGCGACCGTCGCGGGTCCCGTCCAGGCGCTGCTGTCCAGCTGGGACGACTCGCCCCTCACCGAGCTCACCCAGGAACGCAACGAGCTCGCGGCCGAGGTCACGCGTCTGCAGGAGGATGTGCGTCGCCACGAGCAGCTCGAGTCGCTGGATCGCTCGAGCACCTGGGGAGATCACACGCTGCTCCCGGCGCGGGTCGTCGGGTTTTCACCAGCCACCTCGCCGGTGGGCGGCCGGACGGTGACGATCGATGTGGGTGCCGATGCAGGCGTGCGCGTGGATCAGACGGTGACCGACGCGCACGGGCTCGTCGGTCGCGTGTTGCGAGTGGCCCCCACCAGTGCCGACGTGCTGCTCGTGGGCGATGCGGGCGTGGTCGTGGGAGTGCGGTTTGGTGCGCAGGACGCTCTGGGCAGCGTCGAAGCCATCCCCGCGCCCGGCTTGCCGCGCCGCGGCCACGGCGAGCTCACCCTCACGGCCCTGGGGGATACCCCGATCCACGTGGGCGACGAGGTCACCACGCTCGGCAGCCCCGATGACCGCCCCTACGCAGCACGGATCCCGCTGGGGACGGTCACCGCGCTCGATCCGGACCGCGGTCAGCTCGCGGCGACCGCGGTCGTGACCGCGCACGTCGACACCGACCTCCTGGACCTGGTCGCGGTCGTTTTCGTCGACGGGGCGGCGCCATGAGCGGTCCCGACCCGGACCTGAGGGCCGTGATCTCCCGAGGCTGGGGCGACCGTTCGGTGTGGCTGGGTGAGGTGAGGGCATGAGCAAGGTGCTTGGGGTGCTCGTGCGAGGGCTGCTGCTGACGGCGGCTGTGCTGGCGCCGAGCGCGTGGCCGCTGGGCGTGCCGCGTGCCGATCTGGTGATCCTCGTCGTCGCCGCCGCTGCCCTGATGGGCGGACCGGTGACCGGTCTGCTGGTCGGGTTGGCGGGCGGCTGGCTGATCGACCTCGTGCCGCCCGGTGCCGAACCCCTCGGTGCGAGTGCGCTGTCCTACGCCGCTGCCGGTTTCCTGCTCGGGCTGGCCCGCCGCTACGCGGCCGCGTCGCCGCTGTTGCCATGGCTGGCCACGGCGCTGGCGGCGGCGCTCGTGCTCGGGGTCCGTGGGCTCACCGCAGCCGCCGGTGTCGGCCGGGTCGTGGCAAGTGAGCTGGCCTGGTCGTTGGCCATCACCCTCCTCGTCTCGATCATCCTGCTCCCGGCGCTGCTGGTCCTGGAACGCTGGCTCCGCGAACGGCGCTGGGCATGAGGTCGAGCCAGCCTGAAGGCGGTGGACCGGGAGCTCCTGGCCGCCGTCTCCCGCCCTCCCGTCAGCGGCCTCGGATCCGGGTGGTCGCGCCACAGGTCACACCTCCTCGGGTTCGGCAACGGCTGGACACCCGCCCGATGTGGGCGATCCTGCTCGCCGTGGTGGTCCTCGGCTCCCTCCTGCTCGGGCGGTTGTCCTGGATGCAGCTGGTCCGGCATGACGAGGCCGTCGTCGCCGCGGCTGAGGTCAGCACCCGTGAGGTCATCATTCCCGGCCTGCGCGGCCGGATCCTGGCCCAGGACGGCACCTTGCTCGCCGCCAACGAGCCCTCGACCGTCGTCACCGTCGACCCCGAAGTAGTCATGGAGGCGCAGGACCAAGGGCGCGCGCTGATCTCTGACGTCGCCTCGGCCCTGGACCTGCCGGTCGAGCAGTTGTGGGGGCGCACGCGTCTCTGCGGCAGCGCCGACGCGCCACCGGTCCCGGGCTGTTTCTCCGGCTCGCCTTATGAGCCAGTGCCGATCGCGTATGACGTGGACCCCGTCGCCGCGCTCGCCGTCCTCGAACGCCCCGAGGCGTTCCCCGGGATCGCGGTGAACACGCTGCCGGTGCGTTCCTACCCCTCGCCGGCGGGCGTCAACGCCGCGCACCTGCTGGGCTACCTCGGTCGCCCCACTCAGGCCGAGGTCGACGGGTCAGGCGGTGGGCTCGAGGCCGCGGACCGGCTCGGCCGCGCGGGACTGGAGCAGGTTTACGACGGCGACCTGCGCGGCATACCCGGTCGCACCACCGTGACCGTCGATCCGCGTGGCGTCGTCACCGGTCAGCTCTCCACCAGTGATCCCACGCCCGGCGTCGACCTGCGCAGCCACATCGACGTCGACGTCCAGCTGGCCGCCGAGAAGGCCCTTAAGGAGGCAGTCCGGGCTGGCAGACGCGCTGGCGCTCCAGCCCGCTCGGGGGCCGCGATCGTGCTGGAGCCGGACACCGGGGCGGTGGTCGCGGCCGCCAGCTGGCCGACCTATGACCCCGACATCTGGACCCGTGGGATCACCCAGGACGAGTACGACCAGCTCCTGGACCCGGACCGCGGAGAGCCCCTCGTCAACCGGCTCGTCGCGACGACCTTCCCGCCAGCCTCCACCTTCAAGGTCGTCTCACTGTCCGCAGCGATCCAGACCGGGGTGGACCCGGACGGCACGTACGCGTGCCCCGGCGCCGTGACTATCGCCGGGCAGCGCTTCACCAACTACGAGTCGGAAGCCTTCGGCGAGATCGACGTGCCGCGCATCATCGAGGTCTCTTGCGACACCGTCTTCTACCGGTGGGCCTATGACCAGTGGCGCAGCCTCGGGGGGCTCGGGCAGGCCTCCGACGACGGCGACCGCTTCATCCAGGTGGCCCGCGGCTTCGGCCTCGGGGTGCCGACCGGCATCGACCTGACCGCCGAGGCCGCTGGGCTGGTGCCCTCCAGGGAGTGGAAGCGGGCCTACTGGGAGGCGACCAAGGACGAGTCGTGTGCCCGGGCGAAGGACGGTTATCCGCAGATCAAGGACAAGAAGCGCCGCACCTTCCTGAAGCGTCTCGCCGAGGAGAGTTGCATGGACGGCTGGCAGTGGCGACCCGGCGATGCCGTCAACTTCGCGATCGGGCAGGGCGACCTGCAGGTCACGCCCGCGCAGCTCGCGGTCGTGTATGCGGCGATCGCCAACGGGGGCAAGCTGTGGCAGCCGCAGCTTGTGGCCGCGCTCCAACGCCAGGACGGGACGGTCGTCGCGGAGGTCGAACCCCAGCTGGTCGGCTCGGTCTCGTTGAGCGACGAGGCGCTCGCTGCCGTGCGCGAGGGGGTGGAGGGCGTCCCGCTGCGGGGGACGGCGAGCGGAGCTTTCGCCGGGTGGCCCCACGCGGCCTATCCGCTGGCCGGCAAGACCGGCTCGGCAGAGGCCTTTGGCAAGGTCGCGACCGGATGGTTCGCGTCCTACGGGCCCACCACGGATCCGCGGTATGTCGTGGTCGTGATGGTGGAGGAGGGGGGCCTTGGCAGTGATGTCGCCGCACCGGCGGCCCGCGCAATCTGGGAGGCGCTGCGGGCCAAGGAGGTCATGCCATGAGCCGGACCCACGTCGCGCTGCTGCGCGGCATCAACGTCGGTGGCCACAATTCGCTCCCCATGGCCCAGCTGCGCGGGATCGCCGAGGGTCTGGCCTGGGGTGAGGTCGCCACCTACATCCAGTCCGGCAACCTCGTCTTCACCGCGACGGGGGAGCGGGCCGCGCTAGAGGCCGCGTTGCAGAGCGCCATCAGGAAGGAGACCGGCCTCGACCTCCCCGTCCTCGTCCTCACCCGGGCCGAGGCGCTCGCCCTCGCGACCGACTGCCCCTGGCCTGACGTCGTCGATCCCCGCCTGGTCCATGTTTTTGTCTACCCTTTCCCGCTCACCGAGCAGGCCCGCTCCGGGGTCGAGGCAGCCGCCACCGCCGGGCCGGACGAGGTGCGGGTCAGCGGGCGCATCCTCTACGTCCACACTCCCGCCGGCTTCAGCAGGAGCACCGTCGTACCACTGCTGGACAGAGCGGCCCTGCGGCGGGTCACCGGACGGGGCACGGCCCGCAACCTGGCCACGGTGCGCAAGATCGGGCACCTGTTCGAGCCTAGCCCTGGCGCTCAGGGCCCCTCCTAGGTTGCCGTAGGGTCACCCGGGTGAGCGAGAACCCCATTACCGAGGATCCCCTCAGCCCCGAGCTGCGCGCCGACGTGCGCCGCGTTTCCACGCTCCTGGGCCAGTCGCTGGTGCGCCATCACGGCCAGGAATTGCTGGACGCCGTGGAGCAGGTCCGCCTCACGACCAAGGCCAGCAAGGAGGGGGACGAGGGCGCCGCGGACGAGGTGCGCCGTGTCCTCGCCGGGCTGCCCCTGGACCGTGCGGCCGACCTGGTGCGCGCCTTCTCTGCCTACTTCCACCTGGCCAATGCGGCCGAGCAGGTGCACCGCGTGCGCACCCTCACCGCACGCGAGGAGGCCGACGGATGGCTGGTCAGCGCGGTCCGGGACATCGTCGAGACCGGCGGCCCGGGACTGCTCGCGGACACCGTGGCGGAGCTCGACGTGCGGCCGGTGTTCACCGCGCACCCGACCGAGGCCTCCCGTCGCAGCGTCCTGACCAAGCTGCGCCGGCTCTCCGACGTGCTCGCGGTCCCCACCCCGCCGGACACGCTCGCGCGTCGACGTCAGGACCGCGACCTCGCTGAGCTCATCGACCTCATCTGGCAGACCGATGAGCTCCGTCAGACGCGGCCGACGCCGATGGACGAGGCGCGCAACGCCATGTACTACCTCCACGAGGTCCTCTCCTCGACGATGCCCGAACTGCTCGGCGACCTGGGCGACCTCCTCCAGCAGCACGGCGTCGAGGTCGACGTGCAACGCCCACCGGTGCGCTTCGGCTCCTGGATCGGCGGTGACCGCGACGGCAACCCGTTCGTGACGCCGCAGATGACCCGCGAGATCCTGCGGCTCCAAGGTCGGCACGCAGTCGCGGTCGCGCGATCACTCATCGAGGTGCTGATCTCCCAGATCTCCTCCTCGACCGCGATTGTCGACATGTCCGCCGAGCTGGAGGCGTCGCTGCGAGCGGACCTCGTCCACCTGCCAGGCATCGACAAGCGAGTCCTCGAGCTCAATGCCCAGGAGCCCTACCGCCTCAAGCTCACCTGCGTCAAGGCCAAGCTCCTCAACAGCCTCGCCCGCATCGAGACCGGCACCGAGCATGAGCCGGGCAGGGACTACGAGGACGTCCACGGCATTCTCGCCGACCTGCAGATCGTGGGTGACTCGCTGCGCGGGCACGGTGGCGAGCTGGTCGCTGACGGCCGCCTCGCGCGGGTCGCCCAAACGATCGCGGGCACCGGCCTGCACCTGGCCACCCTCGACGTCCGCGAGCACGCCGACAAGCACCATGAGGCGCTCGCGCCGATGGTGGACGCTGTCGCGGCCGCCGGTGAGCGAGGGTATGGCGAGCTCGATCGCGCCGAGCGGATCACCCTGCTCACCTCCGAGCTCGGATCCCGTAGACCGCTGCTGACAAGGGCCGCCCACCGGGAGCCGACACTGGCCGTCTTCGACGAGATCCGAGAGGCGCTGGACACCTACGGCGACGCGGCCATCGAGACCTACATCATCTCCATGTCACGCGGCATCGACGACGTCTTCGCGGCGGCGGTGCTGGCCCGGGAGGCTGGTCTGGTCGACCTGCACGGTGGGGCAAACGGGGAGGGCGCGTTCGCGCGGATCGGCTTCGCGCCGCTGCTGGAGACGATCGAGGAGCTGCGGGGTGCGGCGCCGTTCGTCGACGCGATGCTCGCGACCCCGGCCTACCGCGAGCTCGTCCGGCTGCGCGGGGACGTGCAGGAGATCATGCTCGGCTACTCCGACTCCAACAAGGAGGCCGGCGTGCTGACCAGCCAGTGGAGCATCCACCAGGCCGAGCGCGGCCTGCGCGACGTCGCCGCCCGGCACGGCGTGCGGCTGCGACTCTTCCACGGTCGCGGCGGCTCGGTCGGCCGCGGAGGCGGACCCACCTACGACTCGATCCTGGCCCAGCCCCACGGTGTACTGGAGGGCGAGATCAAGTTTACCGAGCAGGGCGAGGTCATCTCCGACAAGTACTCCCTCCCGGCCCTGGCCAAAGAGAACCTCGCGCTGTCCGTCGCGGCCGTCATGCGTGCCAGCGCGCTGCACCGCGACCCTCGCACCACGGCGCAGGAGCGGGAGCGCTACGGCGAGGTCATGGATGTCGCGAGCCAGGCGGCGTTCACCGCCTACCGCGAGCTGATCGACCAACCGGACCTGCCCGCCTACTTCGTCGCCTCCACCCCCGTCGACCAGCTGGGCGATCTCAACATCGGCTCTCGTCCCAGCAAGCGACCCGACACGGGCAAGGGGCTGGACGGGCTGCGGGCCATCCCGTGGGTCTTCGGCTGGACCCAGACGCGACAGATCATCCCGGGTTGGTATGGCGTCGGGTCCGGGTTGAAGGCTGCACGCGAGGCGGGGCACGGTGAGACGCTGACCGAGATGCTCGCGCAGTGGCACTTCTTCGCTGCGGTCGTCTCCAACGTGGAGATGACCGTAGCCAAGACCGACCTGGAGATCGCAGCCCACTACATTCGGACCCTGGTGCCGCAGGGGCTGCGGCACATCTTCGAGGCGATCCGGACCGAGTTCGAGCTCACCGTCGCCGAGCTCAAGATGCTGACCGGTGAGGAGACTCTGCTGGATAACCAGCCGGTGCTCAAACGCACACTCGCCGTCCGCGACAACTACCTCGACCCGATCTCCTACCTGCAGGTGGAGCTGCTCCGCCGCCTGCGGGAAGAGCCGGTCGATCCGCACGAGCGCGACCAGCTGCAGCGCGCCCTGCTCGCGACCGTCAACGGGGTCGCTGCCGGACTGCGCAACACCGGCTGACGAGCGCTGCGCCGCCCTGCGTGAGAGCCGATCGCCGAAAGGATGAGAGGCCCTCTCATCCAGCACTGAAAGGCTAGGGCCATGACGACGACAACCACGCGCACGATGACAGCTGCTTTCGCCTTGGCTCTTGCGCTCGGCGTGAGCGCATGCGCCACGGATTCCACGGACGGGGACGGTGTGCAGGCGGAGACGTCGAGCACGCCCACTGGGGGAGCTACCGATGAGGCCTCTGGTGACGGCGCTGGGACGACCGAGGCGGGGGATGGCACCGCAGATGCCGAGGAGACCACCAAGGCCGCTGACGACAGCACGGCCACTGCCACCGGCGACCTGGCTGCCGTGCTTGCCGCTGTCAAGGCGGCGGAGACAGAAGCGGGGGGCAAGGCCTACGAGGCCGACAAGCAGGGTGCCGACGGCACCTGGGAGATCGACGTCCAGGACGGTGACCGCTCGGTAGAGGTGACGGTAGCGGCGGACGGGACCATCCAGAAGGGCGAGGACGGCACCATGGATGACGACGACCGTGTGGCTCTGGACGGCGCCACCGTCACGATGTCTGAGGCCATCACGGCGGCCATCGATGAGGTCGGTGGCCAGCTCGACGACGCCGAGCTGGACGAGAAGGACGGCACCTACGCGTGGGAGATCAGCGTTGACGCCACAGATGAGGGCCGTGATGACGTCGAGGTCAGGATCGATCTGGTCTCGGGTGAGGTCCAGAGCGTCAACTGACTGACGGTCGTGGCGCGCCGAGCGGTCGGACCGCAGGCCGTGGCCACCCGCATGACGGGGGCGCTCGCCATACCTGAGAGCATCAGCAGATGCCCGAGGGACACACGCTCCACCGCCTCGCCCGCTCCATCGACACCGCGTTCGCCGGCACGACGCCGCTGGTCGCCAGCCCGCAGGGCCGCTTCGTTGAGGGGGCCGCGCTGCTGGACGGCACCGTGCTGGAGCGAGCCTGGGCGCACGGAAAGCTGCTCTTCGTCGACTTCGAGCAGGACCGCTCCCTCTATGTCCACCTCGGTCTGATCGGCAAGTGGTTCGTGCAGCCGGTGGCGCCGGAGGATGCAGAGCTCGGACCCGCGGTCGCCGGGGAGGTGCGGCTGCGGATCGCCGATGAGCGGCACGTCGCCGACCTGCGCGGACCGATGGCTTGCCAGCTCGTCGACCCGCTCGAGGTGGCGCGGCTCGTCGCGCGGCAGGGCCCGGACCCGCTGCAGCAGGGGCAGGACAGTGACGCCGCGTATCGCAAGATCTCCGCGTCCGGCAGGACGATCGCCGAGCTGCTCATGGACCAGACCGTGCTGGCCGGTGTCGGCAACATCTACCGGTGCGAGGTGCTGTGGCGGCACCGCGTCCAGCCGCTCAAGCCCGGCCGCAGCATCAAGCGCGTGACCTGGCAGCTCATCTGGGACGACCTCGTTGCCCTGATGCCCTGGGGGGTGCGGACCGGGGCGATCATCACCCTCGACGACGTGCTCGAGGACACCGTGGCCGCGTTCGCGCGTGGTGAGACGCCGGAGGTGCCGCGGGAGTTCGCGGTCTATCAACGGACAGGTATGCCGTGCCTGCGGTGCGGGTCGACCGTCCGGACCAAAGTCGTCGCCGGACGCAACCTCTTCTGGTGCGGCGGCTGCCAGCGCCGCACCTGACCGGGCGGTCGGCTCTGCCACACCGGGCGGTCGGCTCTGCCACACCTGTTCTCGTGGTCAGCGAGCGTGCACCGTGGCCGCCCAGTGATAGCGGCCCGGCTGGTCGGGGTCGCCGAGGATCTGACCCAAGAGCTCAGACGGTGTGGGGTAGTGGGGTCCGAGCGCCAACAGATACTCCGCGTGCGCCGCCAGCGAGGCGACCGCCCGGTCGAAGGTCTCGGTCACGTCCATGACATGGGTCGGGTTGCTGGTGCCTGTGACCGCGATCCAACGGACACCCTCCCAGGGCTCGAGGCCCTCCTCGACCAGCTCGGGGAAGATCCAACGGTTGCCCGCGGCCGCCACCGCATCGATGGTGGCCAGCCCGACAGCGCGGTGATCTGCCTGGTTGAGCCCGCCGCTGGGAAACACGTCGGCATACGTCATCGTGGTGACCAGCTCGGGACGGAGCCGGCGGATCTCGCGGGCCAGGTCGCGGCGCAGGCCGAGGCCGCCCTCGACCACGCCATCGGCAAAGCCTTCCAGGAAGTCGACCGTGTGCACGCCCACCTCGCGGGCTCCATCGCGCTCCTCCTGCTCCCGGAGCGGCCCAGCCTGCCCCGGTGCCATGCTCGCGATCCCCGCCTCACCGCGGGTGGCCAGCAAGTAGGAGATCTCCTTGCCTGCGTCGGTCCAGGCCGCAACGGCGGCCGCAGTGCCATACTCCAGATCGTCGGGGTGGGCGGCGATGCACAGGGCGCGGGTCCAGTCGGTCGGGAAGGGCTCTAGGGTCATCTCCACACCCTGTCACGGAGCGCCCTCTCCTCGGTGAAGACGATTAGGGCCGACGCCGCCTGCGCTGTTATTCTGGGCGATGCCGTCTTAACGGCCGCGGATTGAGAGTGCCCTGGTGGATATGCCCAGGTTGCGCCGCGCAACGAGAGAAGGAGTCGCCCATGGGGCTGGACATCGCCGTGAAGGCACAGATCATGAAGGACTACGGCCAGACCGAGGGCGACACCGGCTCCCCGGAGGTGCAGGTCGCGCTGCTCACCCAGCGCATCTTGGACCTCACCGAGCACTCCCGTGAGCACAAGCACGACCACCACAGCCGTCGTGGACTGCTTCTGCTCGTCGGCAAGCGCAAGCGCCTCCTCCGTTACCTGCAGGACACCGACATCGAGCGCTACCGCGCGCTGATCAAGCGCCTCGGCCTGCGCCGCTGAACTTCGCAGGGGAGCGGCTCCCGACCGATCGGGAGCCGCTCCTTTGCGTATGACGCACCGAGAGACTTCTCTTTCGACGCGTCGGGGGACTGCCGGGACGGCAGGCTCCCAACCAGCAGTACCCAGCCGGGCACAACGACGATGCCCCGGGCTGAGAAGAGAGAAAAGGAGGACCCATGGAGGGTCCAGAGATCACTTTTGCTGAAGCCACCATCGACAACGGCAGCTTCGGCACCCGAACCGTCCGGTTCGAGACCGGCCGCCTGGCCAAGCAGTCTGGCGGCGCAATCACCGCCTACCTTGACGACGACACGATGCTCCTGTCGACCACGACCGCGGGCAAGCACCCCAAGGACCACTTCGATTTCTTCCCGCTGACGGTGGACGTTGAGGAGCGCATGTATGCCGCGGGCAAGATCCCGGGCAGCTTCTTCCGCCGCGAGGGTCGACCGTCGACCGACGCGATCCTCACCTGCCGCCTGATCGACCGCCCGCTGCGCCCGACCTTCGCCAAGGGCCTGCGTAACGAGGTCCAGGTCGTCATCACGGTCCTTTCCTTAAACCCAGACCACCAGTACGACGTGCTGGCGATCAACGCCGCGTCCGCGTCCACCCAGATCTCGGGCCTGCCGTTCAGCGGTCCGATCGGTGCGACCCGCGTGTCCCTGATCGATGGCCAGTGGGTGGCCTTCCCCAACTTCTCCGACAGCGCCCGCTCGACCTTCGACATGGTCGTGGCCGGTCGGGTTGTCGGCGATGATGTCGCGATCATGATGGTCGAGGCAGAGTCCACCGACGCGACCTGGGACCTCGTGAAGAACCAGGGCAAGCAGGCTCCCACCGAGGATGTCGTCGCCCAGGGTCTGGAGGAGTCCAAGAAGTTCATCAAGGTCCTCTGTGAGGCTCAGCAGCAGGTGGCGAGCGCCGCCGCCAAAGAGGTGCAGGACTTCCCGCGCTTCCTTGACTACCAGGACGACGCCTACGCCGCTGTCGAGGAGGCCACCTCGGCCGACCTCACCGCAGCGCTGCAGATCGCGGGCAAGCAGGAGCGTGAGAGCCGCATCGAGGAGATCAAGGCCGCGATGAAGGGCAAGCTCCTCGGCACGCAGGCGGACACCTCCGGCGACAGCGACGCGCCGTTCGCGGGCCGCGACAAGGAGTTGGGTGCGGCCTATCGCAGCGTCCAGAAGCAGCTCATCCGTGAGCGCATCCTGCGCGACGAGGTCCGGATCGACGGCCGTGGTCTGAAGGACATCCGCGCGTTGTCCGCCGAGGTCGAGGTCATCCCGCGGGCGCACGGCTCGGCGATCTTCGAGCGGGGCGAGACCCAGATCCTGGGCGTGACCACCCTCAACATGTTGCGTATGGAGCAGCAGCTGGACACCCTCTCCCCGGTGACCCGCAAGCGCTACATGCACAACTACAACTTCCCGCCCTACAGCACCGGTGAGACCGGCCGCGTGGGCTCCCCGAAGCGTCGCGAGATCGGTCACGGTGCGCTCGCCGAGCGCGCGCTCATGCCGGTGCTGCCGGCGCGCGAGGACTTCCCCTACGCGATCCGGCAGGTCTCCGAGGCGCTCAGCTCCAACGGCTCCACCTCGATGGGCTCGGTCTGCGCGTCCACGATGTCGCTGCTCAACGCCGGGGTGCCGCTGCGCGCCATGGTGGCGGGCATCGCGATGGGCCTGGTTTCCGCCGAGCTGAAGAACGAGGCCGGTGAGTCCGAGATGCGCTATGCAGCGCTGACCGACATCCTCGGCGCCGAGGACGCGTTCGGCGACATGGACTTCAAGGTCGCCGGCACCAAGGAATTCATCACCGCGATCCAGCTCGACACCAAGCTCGACGGCCTCCCGGCCGACGTGCTGGGCAGCGCGCTGACCCAGGCTCATGAGGCGCGTCTGCACATCCTGGACGTCATGGCCGAGGCGATCGATGCACCCGACGAGATGAGCCCCTACGCTCCTCGCGTCATCTCGGTGAAGGTCCCCGTGGACAAGATCGGTGAGGTCATCGGCCCGAAGGGCAAGATGATCAACCAGATCCAGGAGGACACTGGCGCCGACATCTCCATCGAGGACGACGGCACCGTCTACATCGGCGCGACCGACGGTCCTTCGGCCGAGGCTGCACGGGCCGCGATCAACGCGATCGCCAACCCGCAGATGCCGGAGATCGGCGAGCGCTTCCTGGGCACCGTGGTCAAGACCACGACGTTCGGTGCGTTCATCTCGCTGCTTCCCGGCAAGGACGGGCTGCTGCACATCTCCGAGATCCGCAAGCTCGTCGGCGGACGGCGCATCGACGCTGTCGAGGACGTGCTCGCGGTGGGCCAGAAGGTCCAGGTCGAGCTCAAGGAGATCGACCCGCGCGGCAAGCTCTCGCTGGGCGCCGTGGTCGACGAGTCCGCGGCCGCTGGCGACACTGCTCGCGCCGATGGTGCGCACGCATCGCAGGCCGCAGCCGCTGAGGCGCCGGAGCTTCCCGGCACCGACGCTCCTGCGCCGGTGGAGCAGGCCCCCGCACAGCAGGCCCAGAGCGCCAGCAAGGTCGAGTCGGACCAGAGCGACAGCAAGGTCGAGTCCGACCAGAGCGACGATGGCCAGAGCGACGACAGCGAAGGTGGCGAGGGCGCAGACCGTCCGCGTCGCCAGCGTCGCCGTCGTGGTGGCCGTGGCCGCGGCAACAGTGACCAGGCCGGCAACGGTGA
>NZ_JAUNVI010000056.1 GCF_030537745.1 Ornithinimicrobium sp.
CGACCTGTCCCGAGGCCAGCAGAAGAAGATCGAGCGAGACCTGATTCGCCAGCAGAAGGGCGTCGTCGCGGCCACTAAAGCCAAGGGCGGCACCGTCCTCGCGCAGACGCAGTATGCGCTCAACGCCGTCAAGATCGAGATTGCGCGCAAGGACATCGCCTCCCTCGCTAAGCAGCCTGGCGTCAAGGCCGTGCTGCCGGTCGCCACCTACGAGTTGGACAACGCCACCGCTGTCCCGTTCATGGGGGTGCCGCAGGTCTGGGAGGACACCGGCTTCACCGGCGCCGGCGTCAAGGTCGCGATCATCGACACCGGCATCGACTACACGCACGCCGACTTTGGCGGGCCCGGCACGGTCGCGGCTTTTGAGGCCGCCGACGCGGCAGACACTACGGCCGCAGATTCGACGCTCTTCGGGCCCGACGCCCCGCGCGTCAAGGGCGGCTGGGACTTCGTCGGCGACGACTACGACGCCGGCGACCCTGGCTCGACCCCGATGCCGGACCCCAACCCACTCGACTGCAACGGCCACGGCACGCACGTGGCGGGCAGCGCGGCGGGCAGCGGCGTGAACGCCGACGGCACCACATACATCGGCCCGTATGACGACACCGTCGCCGGGACCGACTTCCAGATCGGTCCGGGCGTGGCTCCCGAAGCCGACCTCTATGCGCTGCGCGTCTTCGGCTGCAACGGCTCGACCGACGTGACCGTCGAGGCGATCGAATGGGCCGTCGAGAACGGCATGGATGTCATCAACATGTCCCTGGGCTCTTCCTACGGCCTCAAGGACGACGCGAGCGCGCTCGCGTCGACCAACGCTGCGGCCGCTGGTGTGGTCGTCGTCGCCTCGGCCGGCAACAGCGGCCCCAACCCCTACCTGGCCGGTGCTCCCGGCGTGGGCGACGGCGTCGTCGCGGTCGCGGCCATGGATGCGACCGCGATCTTCCCGGGCGTCGAGATCCAGCTGCCGAGCGGGCAGAGCATCCCGGCGATCTCCGCCAACGGCGTCACCCCGCCAGATGGCGCCGCGCACACCGTGGTCGTCCTGAAGGACGATCCTGCGACGACGGCCGAGAACGAAGCACTCGGGTGCTCGCTTAACGCGTTCACCTCCAACGGCATCGTCGAGGGCGGCAACCAACTCGCTGTCACCGTCCGTGGGACGTGTGCTCGGGCCGCGCGCGCCGTGTTTGGTGAGCAGGCCGGCGCAGCTGCGGTCGCGATGATCAACACGACCGCCGACTTCCCGCCCTACGAGGGCCCGATCACCGAAAACCCGGACGACGGCGTCGCCTTCGAGGTGACCATCCCGTTCCTGGGCGTCCGCGGCGTGCTCGGCTCAGCCCCGACCGACGACGGTGACCAGCTCGTCGCCGCCGAGGGCGATCAGGTGTCCTACACCCTCGTGGATCTGGACAACCCCGGCTTCAAGAAGACAGCGTCGTTCAGCTCCGGCGGACCTCGCAGCGGTGACAGCGCGCTCACCCCGAGCGTGGCCGCCCCCGGCGTCTCGATCGACTCGGCGGCCGTGGGCACCGGCGACAAGGGCCAGCGCCTCTCCGGCACGTCGATGGCTGCCCCGATGGTGACCGGTGTCGCGGCGCTCGGTGTGCAGGCGCACCCGGAGTGGCACGGGCTGGAGGTGGCCGACGCGATCGTCACCACCGCAGACCGCGACGGCGTGGCCGACTACCGGCTCACGCTGACCGGCAACGGCCTGGTCGACGCCATGCAGACGGTCACCACCGACGTGCTCGCCTACGGCGATGCGCTGCCCGACAGCACGGAAGGGCAGATGCTGCCCTCGCTTAGCTTCGGCTTTGAGGAGGCGGCCGACACGTTCACCGGAACCAAGACGGTGACCGTGGTCAACAAGGGCGACTCGGCGCAGACGTATGCCGTGAACACCGTCGCTTCCCCGCAGAGCCAGGAGGCCACCGTCACGGTGTCGCCGACGTCGATCACGGTCCCCGCCGGCGCGACGAGCACGGTCGAGGTCGCGCTCTCCGCAGACGCCACGAACGTGCCGTCGTCGACAGCCGACCCGGATGACCAGCACAACTTCTACGAGATCTCCGGCCAGGTGCGCCTCAGCGCCGAGTCCGGCGACCTCAACGTGCCCTACCTGCTCGTGCCCCGCTCGCTGACGATGGGCGCCGCGAAGGCTGCACCCATCGCACCGCCCCGCGCCAAGACGGTCACCGCGACCCTGACCAACGAGGGTGGCGCCTACGCGGCCGCGATGGACTTCTACACCTGGGGTCTGCAGGATGGTGAAGAAAGCAGCACCGACTACGATCTGCGCGCTGCCGGTGTGCAGTCCTTCGATACCGGTGACGGTGACATGTTGCTGGTCTTCGCGGTCAACAACTGGGGCCGCTACTCCAACGCCGCGTCGGTGGAGCACGACATCTACATCGACACCGACCGCAACGGCAAGGCCGACAAGGCGGTGTACGTGCTCGACTATGGGCTCGTCACCTCCGGCAGTGTGGACGGCAACAACGCCGTGTTCGTTCAGGACCTCGCGACCGGCGCGCTCAGCGTCAAGTACTTCGCGACGTCCCCGACGGACAGCAGCACGGTGCTGGCCCCGGTCCTGGCCAGCCAGCTCGGCCTGAAGTCCAACAAGGCGCTCCGCTACGAGGTGGCCAGCTTCGACCTCAAGACCTCGGGCACGGACGTGATGTCGGGCACCGCGGAGTACAACCCGTGGCGCAAGGCCCTCAGCACCGACGGTGCCTATAAGGTCGTCGCTCCGGGCAAGACGGTCAAGGTGAAGATCACCGCCGACACCAGCACCTGGAAGTCGCAGAAGCCGCTCGGTCAGATGATCGTCGTCCTCGACAACGCGGCCGGCGCCGACGAGGCGCTGCTGCTCGGTGGTCGCTGACCTCCGGCGGCCGCACTAGGCACTAGCTGCGCAGGCCCTCTCACTCGATCCGGGTGAGGGGGCCTGCGTCTGCCACCCCGGGCGGTCGCCCCTGCCACACCGGGCGGTCGGGACGGACTTCAGCTCGGCAGGTGAGCGGCACCACGAGGGTCAAAGGCGAGGCGCACAGACTGGCCTGGCGCGAGCGTCGGGTCGTCCGCAACGGCCGCGCACTCCCCTACCCCGTCGACGTCGACGACGAGATGCACCGAATCCGACACGGCCACGGCCCGACGCACCGTCCCGTGCAGCGGGCCGTCAAGCTCGACCCGCAGCGCGCTGCGACGAAGGGCTAGAACGCCCGTCGGGGTGTGGAGGCGGTGGGGGTGGTGGTGGGGGTGGGTGAGGCGCGGAGGACGGTGCTCGCGGCGGAGCCGGTCAGGATCGTCTCGAAGCCGATGAAGCTGGCGACCTCGCGCGTGACGGGGGCGCGCCATACCTGCGCGGTGTCGCCCTCCTGCACGATCCGACCGGCCAGCATGACGGCCATCCGGTCGGCGATGGTGAACGCTTCGTCGTGGTCGTGGGTGACCAGGACCGCGGTCGTTCCCGTCGAGGAGAGGATCTCGCGCAGGTCACCGGCCAGGCGCCCCCGCAGCGAGCGATCCAGCGCGGAGAGCGGCTCATCGAGGAGGAGCAGCCCCGGGTCGGCGGCCAGGGAGCGGGCCAGGGCCACCCGCTGCTGCTCGCCACCGGACAGCGTGGGCGTGCGACGCTCGGCATACCCGGGCAGCCCGACCAGCTCGAGGAGCTCGTGCACGCGACGCACGCGAGCCGCCCGGCCGACGCCGCGCAGGCGCAGGGAGTAGGCGATGTTGTCGCCGACGGACGCATGCGGGAAGAGCTGCCCGTCCTGAAACATCAACGCAAAGCCGCGCTCGTGCGTCGGCACACCGCGCAGGTCCTGACCGCGCCAAGCGATCCGCCCGGCATCCAGCGGCTCCAGACCGGCCACCGCCCGCAGCAAGGTCGACTTGCCGCAGCCGGACGGGCCGAGCACCGCCAGCACGGTGCCCTCCTGCACCGCCAGGGTCACGTCGTCGACGGCCGTCGTGGCGCCGAAACGGACGGTGACCTCGGTGAGCTCGAGCATGCCTCGCCTTCCTAGAAGGTGCCGACGGAGCCGACCCGCAGCCGCTCGACCACACCCATGACGGTGACGGTGAGCAGCGACAGCACGACGCTAGCGGCCAGCGCCATGCCGAGGTGCTCGACGCCGGGCCGGGAGATGAGCTGATAGATGATGACCGGCACCGTCGGCCGGTCCGGACGCGCGAGAAAGCTCGTCGCGCCAAACTCACCCAGCGAGACCGCAAACGCAAAGCCGGTCGCGGCCAGCAGGGGCCGGGCCAGCACCGGCGCCTCGGCCGTCCAGGCGGAGCGCCAGGGCGAGGCCCCCAGTGCCGCAGCAGCCTCGCGCTGGCGCGGGTCGACCGAGCGCAGGACCGGCGCGAGCGTCCGCACCACCAGCGGCAGCGCCACCATCGCCTGCGCGATCGGCACCAGCACCGGCGAGCTGCGCAGATCCAGCGGCGGGCGGTCGAGGGTGATGAGGAAGCCGAACCCGACGGTCACCGCCGAGATCCCCAATGGCAGCATGAACGCGCCGTCCAAGGAGGAGATGACGCGCCGCCAGCCGATCCCACGCGGTCGACGTGACACCACGATCGAGACGATCAGCCCCAGGATCATCGCGAGCACGGTCGCGTCGACGGCCGTCCGCAGCGAGTTCTCCACCGCCTCCATCACGCTGACGCGCAGCGCAGGGGTCGCCTCGGGGTCGGTCAGCGCGCGGTAGTAGCGCAGGCTCCAGCCATCCCCGACGCGCAGCGAGCGCACGACCAGGCTCCCGACCGGCAGCAGGACGAAGCCGACGGCCAGCGCGGTGACGGCGAGGGCAGGTATGTCGTGCCGGCGCGGCGGGCGGGCGGCAGCGCTCGCCCCCACCCGCTGGACCGCACCCTCCCGGCTGCGGCGCGTCCGGGCCGCCACGGCCAGCATCACCACGACCGCGACCAGCTGCAGGACGGAGAGCACCGCAGCGCCCTGCAGGTCGAGAAACTGGGTGGTCAAGAGATAGATCTCGGTCTCGATCGTGCCGTAGCGCAACCCGCCCAGGGTCAGCACCACCCCGAAGGCGGTCGAGCAGAAGAGGAAGACAAGAGTAGCGGCGGAGACCACGGCCGGAGCCAGCGCGGGCAGGGTGACGGTCCGCCAGACCTGCCACGGGTTGGCACCGAGCCCGGCGGCCGACTCCTCCGCACGCCGGTCCAGCCCCTCCCACATCCCGCCGACGGTGCGCACGACCACGGCCAGGTTGAAGAACACGAAGGCCAGCAGGATCGGGACCCACGTCCCGTCCCAGCCGAGCGCGCCGAGCGGCCCTCCCTTGGACAGCAGGGAGCGAAACATCACCCCGACCACGACCGTCGGCAGCACGAATGGCATCACCACGATCGCGCGCAGCAGGCCTCTCCCAGGGAACCGCAACCGGTAGAGCACGAAGGCCACCGGCAGCCCGAGCACCAGCGTGAGCACGGTCCCCGCCGCCGAGCTCCATACCGTGAACCACAGCACCCGCAGCGTCCGCGCCCGACCCAGCACTTCCGGCACCCCGGACAGGTCGAGCCGCCCCTCCGGCAGGAACCCCCGCGCGAGCATCCCGCCGACCGGCAGCAGGAAGAAGATGGCCAGGAAGGCGATCGGGACGAGCGACGCGAGGCCAAGAGCGATCCCCGGCCCGGACAGGTATGCAGTGGCGCGCCGCTTCGACATACCTGTCCCCAGTCCCGCTCGCCCCGGCGCGCCAGACCTCATCCGGTGGCGATGTCCGCCCACTCGCGCAGCCAGGTCTCACGCTCGGCCTCGATCTGGCCGGGGTGCACGACGATCGGGTTCTCGGCCAGCGGCGCCCACTGCGCCCACAGCTGCGGCAGGTCGACCAAGTCATCGACGGGATACATATACATGTTGTCCGGGATCGCGGCCTGGACGTCCGGGCTGACGAGCCAGTCGACGACCGCCTGCGCGCCCTGCGGGTTGGCGGCGCCCTCCAGGACGCCGGCATACTCCACCTGCCGGAAGCAGGTGTCCAGCAGCGCGGCCGTGGTCGGCTCCACGCCACCCTCGGGGATGGTGAACGGCGGGCTGGAGGCGTAGGACAGCACGATCGGGCGGTCACCGTCGCCGCCGCCGGCGGTGAAGTCGACGGTGTAGGCGTCGGTCCAGCCGCTGGTCACCTTGGCGCCGTTGTCCATCAACGCCTTCCAGTAGCTCTGCCACTGCGTCGGCCCGAACTCCCCGATCGTGGCGAGCAGGAACGCCATACCCGGTGAGGAGGTGCTCGCGCCGGGGGTGACGAAGAGATCCTCATACTCCGGCTTGGTCAGGTCGGCCAGCGTCACCGGCGGCGCGATGCCCTTGTTGGCAAACCAGACCTTGTCGATGTTGACGCAGACGTCGCCGTAGTCGACCGGCGACAAATAGGCGTCGCCGCCGTCGGGCAGCGCATGCTCCTTCGCTGACTTCGCGAGCTTCTTCGGCGTGTATGCCGCGAGCACCTGCTCGTTGATCGCGCGCGTGGCGAAGGTGTTGTCGATGCCGAAGACGACGTCGGCGACCGGGCTGCCCTTGGTGAGCACGAGCTGGTTGGTCAGCGCGCCCGCGTCGTCGGAGAGCTGGATCTGCAGCTCATAGCCGGTGTCCTGCTCGAACGCGGCGACCAACTCGTCGGGCAACGCAAAAGAGCTGTGCGTGATCAGCGTGACCTCGCCCGGCTCCTCCGTGGTCGGCGCCGCGGAGCTGGCGGTCGCGGCGTCGCCGGTCACGGCCTCCGGCGAGGTGCTGTCGGGGGAAGGTGAGGGCGGACTCTTCTCCTCCCCGCCCATGAGCGAGCAGGAGGTAAGTCCGAGGGTGAGGGCCGCCGCGAGGGCAAGGGTGCGGGTGGACCGCATGATGCATCCTCCTTCAGGTGCAAGGAGGGGCGGGCAGCGGCACGTGCTGGCCGCCGACCGTGAGACTCGACTTCCTTCGCCGGTGCTAACCGGTGCAGGTTCGAGGGTCTGCGGCCAACTGACAACCGCACTCTCAGCGCAAGAGCGCTCCCCTGTCGTTTCGTGGCTCCAGCGTACATGCGGTGTGGCAGGATCGGCGTATGGGCAATATCGTCGCCAAACTTCTCACCGCCGGGGCCGCGCTCGCCGCGTCCTTCATCGCCAAGAAAGCCACGGACGGCACCTGGCACTTCGTGACCGGCAAGGAGGTCCCGGACAATCCGGACGACCCGGACGTGCAGCTGACCGAAGCTGTCCTTTTCGCCATCCTCTCCGGCGCCCTCATCGCGCTAGCGCGGATGCTCGCCAACCGGCAGACCACCAAGGTCATCGGAGCCTCGCAAGGAAAGTCTTCGGCTCAGGTGGCCGACAAGACCTGAGGCCGAGCGGCCGCATACCTGACCTGAAGGTCGAGATCAGCTCCAGTCGCGCAGGTCCACCATCGGCCCCTCGCCCTCGCCCAGGTCGTCCCCGACCTGGACCTCGCAGCGGAACCTTAGCCCGTCCCGGATCCGGGCGGTCAGCGCCGCCACCAACTCCTGGTCCGGGATGCTGCCGTCGGAGACCACGCGGCAGACCAGCTGGTCGACGTGGTCGTGCCGGTCGATGACGAAGCGGTAGTCGCTGACGCCGGGCGCCCCGTCCACCACTGCGACGACCTGGCGCGGGTGCAGGAACATCCCCTTGACCTTGACCGCCTGGCCCACGCGGCCGAGCACGCCCCGCAGCCGCAGGGACCCGTCGGGGCCGAGCATCCACGCCGATAGGTCGCCGGTGCCGAAGCGGATGAGCGGGTAGTCCTCGCGCAAGAGACTGATGACGACCTCCCCCTCGGTCCCGTCGAGGAGCGGCTCCCCCGTGCCGATCGCGCAGACCTGCACGTCGACACCGTCGGCCAGCACCAGCCCGTGGCCCGGCTCCTCGCCCGCCGGCTCCCAGGCCAGCAGCCCCGTCTCCCCCGTGCCATAGGCCATCCGCACGTGCGGCACCCGCTCGGCCAGGAGCGCCCGCAGGGAGTCGGGCAGCGGCTCGGCCGTCATCAGCGCTCGCTCCAGCCGCCACGACGCGCGGTCCAGGCCAGCGTCGTCGAAGCGATCGATGAGCGCCTTGAGATAGGACGGCAGCCCGGTGTAGGCCGTGACGCCCAGGTCTGCGATGAGCCGGACCTGCAGGTCCTGGGCACCGATGCCCGCTGGCACGACCGCCGCACCCACCGAGCGCGCGCCCTGCTCGAGCATGGCGCCGGCCGGGGACAGGTGGTAGCCGAAGCAGTTGACGACGATGTCGCCGACACCCACCCCGAGGTCGGCCAGCGCCTGGCCCCAGCGCCAGTCCGCGCCCTCCAGCTGCGGCTCGTAGAGCGGGCCGGGCGAGGTGAACCAGCGCGCGACGTCGGCGTCCGGGTCGAGCAGCCCGCCGTGCGGCGGGTCTGTCCGCTGCAGCTCGACGAGGTCGTCCTTGGCCAGGACGGGGAGCGCGTCCAGCCCGCCGGGACGGCATACCTGCTCGACGGTCAGCCCTGCCCGCTCCAGCCGGGCCGCGAAGCCTGGCACCCGGCCGGCGGCCCGCGCCACCAGCTCGGTCAGCGCCGGCGCCAACGACTCCTCGCGCGCCTGCAGCGCGGCCTCGATCGACATGGTGGATCCCTTCACAGCCAGCGCTTGCGGCGCTTGTAGTGTTTGACGTCCCGATAGCTCTTGCGACTGCCCTCGTCGCCCAGACCCAGGTAGAACTCCTTGACGTCGGGGTTCTCCTGGAGCTGCGCCGCCGGCCCCTCCAGCACGATCCGCCCCTGCTCCATGATGTAGCCGTGGTCGGCCACCTCCAGGGCGCGCCGGGCGTTCTGCTCGATGACCAGGACCGTCAGCCCGGTCTGCACATTGAGCTCCTTGATGTAGCCGAAGATCTCCTGGACCAGCAGCGGCGCCAGGCCGAGGGAGGGCTCGTCCAGCATGAGCAGGCGCGGCCGAGACATCAGGGCCCGCCCGATCGCCAGCATCTGCTGCTCGCCTCCGGAGAGGTAGCCCGCGATCCGGGCGCGCATGTCGGCGAGCGCGGGGAAGTACTGATAGACCTTCTCCAGGTCCTCGACCGACTCTTTGGCGGCCCGGGTGTAGGCGCCCGCGACGAGGTTTTCGGCCACCGTGAGGTGTTCGAAGACGTGCCGACCCTCCATGCACAGGCTCATGCCGCGCGGGACCCGCTCCGAGGGCTCGAGGCGGGTGATGTCCTCGCCGTCGAAGTGAATCGACCCGTCGGTGACTTCTCCACGCTCGCTGGGAAGCAGGCCGGAGACTGCCTTGAGCGTGGTCGACTTGCCCGCGCCGTTGGAGCCAAGCAGCGCCACGATCTGGTGCTCCGGCACGGTCAGGGAGAGCCCCCGCAGGACCAGGATCACGTCGTCGTAGATGACCTCGACATTGTTCAGGGCCAGCAGAGTGTCCTGCCGCCCGCCCCCGGGCACGGCCGGCGCGCCGGCCGTGCCTGGGGAGGTCAGTCCAGCGGAACTGGTCACGGCGTGGCGCCCGCCTCGATCTCGACCATCTTGCCGTCCTTGGCCTGATAGATGCCGGCGCTGGTCGAGCCGCGGTGGGACTCTTTGGTGAACTCGACGGTGCCGTCACCGACGACGCCGCCGGTGTCGATGCCGCCCATGGTCTCCAGGGCCTCGCGGATCGCCGGGCCCTCGATCTCGCCGGACTCGGCGGCCTTCTCCATACCCTCTGCCATCACATGCATCACCATCCAGCCCTGCACCCAGCTGGTGCCCTTGGTGGCCGGGTCCTCGTTCTTGGACTCCAGATACTCCGTCAGCTCCTTGTGGCCCTCCTTCTCCGCCGAGATCGGCGCGAACGGCTGGATCAGCATGTGGCCCTCGGCGGCGTCGGCACCCGCAGTGGTGATGAACAGCTCGTTGCCGCACCAGTTGAGGCAGACGATCTTCATGTCCAGGCCCTGCGCCTTGATGTCCTTGGCGACCTGGGCCGCGGGGGAGGCGACGTTCTGGATGACGACATACTTCGCGCCCTGGCTCTGCGCCTGGGACAGCAGACCGACATAGTTGGCGCCCTTGGGCATCGGGTAGGCCTTATAGCCCAGATCCAGACTCTTCTCCTTGATCCAGGCCTCGCCGTCGGCGACCGGCGCCTGACCGAACGGGCTGTCGTTGTGGAAGACCGCCACCTCCGCCTTGCCGCCGGCGTCCTCGGAGATCCAGTTGAGAGCGATCCGCATCTGGTCGGAGTAGGTCGGGGCGACCACGAAGTTGTATGGCGCCTCCTTCGGGTCGGTCAGGCTCTCGGCGAACGAGCCGGACATGAAGGGCAGCTCGTCGCTGGCGACCTTGGTGTGCAGCGCCTCCGTGTCTCCCGTGCCCCAGCCCTGGACGGCCACAACACCGTCGTTGACGTACTGCTTGTAGAGCTGCTCTGCCTTGGGGACCTCATAGGCATAATCGTTGGACAGCGGCTCGATCTTGTGGTCGGCCACCCCGCCCTTGGCGTTGCGGTAGTCGATATAGGCGAGCATGCCCTCGTTGTATGGGGCGCCGACGTCACCGGTGCCGCCGGTCAGGTCCGCGATGATGCCGATCTTGATCGGCGCATTCTTGTCGCCTGCGTCATCGGCGTTGCCGCCGTCGCCGCCGCAGGCCGACAGGCCCAGCGCCAGCGTGGCGATAGCGGCGACGAAGGCGCCCCGTCGGTTGCTGATCATGTGCTTCTCCTTGGGTGGGCCGCCAGGGTGGCGGGTGAGGGGTGGCGATGAAGATTGGGTGGTGGTCAGTAGCGGAACGGCCAGAACCGGATGAACTCCTTGGCTCTCTCCCACAACCGGTTCAAGCCTCGAGGCTCGATGATGAGGAAGAGGATGATGACCAGGCCGAAGACGGCGTTCTGGATGGCGGGCAGCTGGGCGGACAGCCACGGCGCGGCTGGACCGACGACGTCCGACGCGGTGCGGATCAGGACCGGCAGCAGCGACATGAAGATCGCGCCGTAGACGGCGCCCGCGACACTGCCGAGGCCGCCGACGATGATCATCGCCAGGTAGAGGATGGAGACGTTGAGGGTAAACGCCTCCCAGGTGACCGTCTCGGTGTAGTGCGCGGTGAGGGCACCAGCCAGGCCGACGAACCCGCTGGAGACCGCGAACGCGGTGAGCTTGGCGCGGGTCAGGTTGACGCCGATCGCCTCGGCCGCGATGTCCTGGTCGCGGACCGCCATGAAGGAACGCCCGAGTCCGGTGCGGAAGAGTTTGCGCGCGGCCAGCACGACCAGCACGGTGAGGATCATCAAGATCCAATACCAGCTTTGCTCGAAGGAGTCGCGGGGCAGCTTCCAGCCGAAGACCTCCAGGCGGGACAACGTGATGTAGCCCTTGTCTTCGGTGAGCCATCCCCATCGCCTGATGACGAACTCGATGATGAACTGGCTGGCCAGCGTCGCGATCGCCAGATAGAGCCCCTTAAGCCGCAGCCCCGGCAACCCGAAGAAGGTCCCGATGACCGCGGTCAGCAGCACGGCGAAGAAGATCGCCAGCGGCACCGGGAGCCCCATCCGCTCGGACAGGATGGCCGAGGAGTAGGCACCGACCGCCAGGAAGCCGCCCTGACCGAGACTGATCTGGCCGGTGTAGCCGGTCAGTATGTTGAGGCCGACCGCGCCGATCACCGCGATCAGGATGACATTGACGATGGAGAGCCAGTAGTTGTCCAGCACGAACGGCATGAGCAGCAGGAGCAGGACGATCAGGGCGAGCCGGAAATACTCCGCGCGGGTGCTGCGCAGACGCAGCTCGGAGGCGTAGGTCCGGTGGTAGATGCCAGTAGCGGTCGCCATGACTCAGACCCTCTCGATCCGGGTTTCGCCGAAGATGCCGTAAGGCCGCACGAGCAGGATGAGCACCAGCACGATGTAGGGGATGATCGTGGCCAGCCCGGGGTCGAGATAGCCGGAGACGAACTGGGACAGCAGACCGATGGTCAGGCCACCCACGATCGTGCCGGGCACCGAGTCCAGGCCACCCAGGATCACCACCGGGAAGACCATCAGGCCAAACGCCGCGAGGTTCTGGTCGACCGCCGAAATGTCCGCGAGCAGGACCCCCGCGATCAGGGCGCTCACCGCGGCCAGCACCCAGGCGAGGGCAAAGATGCGCCGCACCGAGATGCCCATCGTCATGGCGGCCTGCTGGTCGTCGGCGACCGCGCGCATCGCGATGCCGTGGCGAGAGCGGCGGAAGAAGATCGTGAAGGCGGTCAGCACGATCGCCGCGATGAGGATGACGAGCAGCCGGTTGACCGGCACGACCGCCCCCGCGAACTCGATCGAGGTCCGCGGCAGGATGGGCGGCTGCGACTTGGGGCTGGTGCCGTAGAACATCTGCACCAGGGCCTTGAGCAGCATCGACAGACCGATCGTCACCATGATGATGCTGATCGGCTCCTCCCCGACCATCGGCCGCAGGATGAAGCGCTCGACGATGACACCGATGAGGGTGGCCACGACCACGCCGATCAAGGACGCCACGATCAGCGGCAGGCCGAGCACGACGAACGCGGTGTAGAAGACGTAGGCACCCACGAGCAGGAACTCGCCCTGGGCGAAGTTGATGACCTCGGTCGCCTTATAGATCAGCACGAAGCCGAGCGCCGCCAACGCCAGGATCGCACCGTCCGCCAGCCCGTAGACCAGCAGGTTGAGGAAGGTGGACATCAGGGGATCTCCTGTCCCGCGCTCATCGGCGACCACTCCATACGGGTCGGCGACCGCGCCCGGCCGGGATCTGGTAGGTCGTCAGGTCGAAGATCCGCAAGGACAGCTCGCGCAACACCGTGCTGCCGTCCTGGTAGGAGACCCGACTGCTCAGGCTGATCTGTGGGTCGCCGCGCCGCAGCGCCGCGATCAGGTCGGCATAGCGCTCGTCGATGACATTGCGACGGACCTTGCGGGTGCGGGTGATCTCGTCGTCGTCGGGGTCGAGCTGTTTGTGCAGGATGAGAAAGCGGGCGACGCGGATCGCCTCGGGCAGGTCTTCGTTGGCCCGGGTGATCTCCTCGGCGACGAGCTCGTAGACCTCATCCTTGGCAGCCAGGTCCGTGTAGGTGGTGTAGCTGAGCCGCTCATGCTCGGCCCAGGATCCCACCGTGCCGGGGTCGAGGGTGATCATCGCCGTCATCCCCTGCCCGCGGTCCTGCGGGCCGAAGACGACCGCCTCCTCGACATACGGGCTGAACTTGAGCTTGTTCTCGATGAACGCGCTGGAGTAGCGGCTGCCATCGGGGGCGGTGAGGACGTCCTTGGCGCGGTCAATGACGACCAGCTGACCGCTCTCGTCCAGATATCCCGCATCCCCGGTATGCAGCCACCCGTCGGCGTCGACCGTCTTGGCGGTCTCCTCGGGCTGGCGGTAGTAGCCACGGAAGACCGAGGCGGAGCGCAGCAGGATCTCGCCGTCGTCGGTGAGCCGCAGGTCGGTGCCCGGGATCGGGGTGCCGACCGTGTTGAACGCGATCGCGTCGTCGCGGTGGACCACCGCGATGCCGCAGATCTCGGTCTGCCCGTAGATCTGCTTGAGGTTGACGCCGATCGCGTGGAAGAACCGGAACACGTCCGGGCCCAGCGGGGCTCCACCGGTGTAGGCACGGCGGACCCGCGCCAGGCCGAGCTGGTCGCGGACCGGTCGGGTGCTCACCGCGTCGGCCAGCGCGATCAGCAGTGCGTTGCCGCCACGCTTGCCCTGCACGCGGGCGCGCGCCGCCTCATCACCGACGTCATAGCCCCACCCGAAGATCTTGCGCTTGAGCCAGCCGGCCTCGTCGATCCGGACCTGCACCTCAGAGAGCATCGACTCCCAGATCCGGGGCGGGGAGAACATCACGTCCGGGCCGATCTCGCGCAGGTCGTGGCGCTGCGTCGCGGCATCCTCGGGGAAACTGATCGTCAGCCCGTGCCCCAGCCCGATGGCCACCGCGAGCATCTGCTCACCGATCCAGGCGAAGGGCAGGAAAGAGACGTAGCGGAAGGTGGCGTCGGCGGGGTCGATCTGCGTGAGGCTCTGCGCCATCGCCAGCAGATTGACGTGGGACAGCTCGCCCAGCTTGGGCTTGGAGGTCGTGCCCGAGGTGGTGCAGATGATCGCGATATCGCTCGGGTCACCCATCGCCACCTGCTCGGTGAACCAGCCCGGTTGCTCCTGCGCCCGCTCCCGTCCCCGCTGCTCCACGTCGGTGAAGTCCATCAGCCAGGGGTCGTTATACGCCTCCAGGCCGTGGGGGTCGTAGAAGATGACCCGCTCGATCGCCGACGCCGCGCCGCTCGCACGCAGCTTGAGCAGCTTGTCGACCTGTTCCTGGTCCTCGACCACGACGACGCGGGCGGCCGAGATCGACAGGATGTGCTCGAGCTCCTCGCCGATCGAGGTGGGGTAGATGCCGACGACGGAGGCGCCCATGCTCTGCGCGGCGAGCTCAGCGATGAGCCACTCGGGACGGTTGTCACCCAGGACGGCGATGATCTCGCCGCGCTGGATGCCGAAGCCGGCCAGGCCGTGCGCGAAGTCCTCCACCCGCGCGGCGTACTCAGCCCACGTGATCGGTTGCCAGATGCCGTAGAGCTTTTCCTGCATCGCCACTTCGTCTGGACGGCGCTGCGCGTGCTCGAGGAGGAGGCGCGGGAAGGTCGCGGTGCTCAGGTCCATAGGCGGGGCCTGCGTCGACTTAGCCATCGCGCGGCTCCTGGAGGCTCTCCTGCGCGGCGGTGGCCGTGGCGAGCGCCTCCCGGACCGCGGGGTCCTCGCCCTCCGAGCCGAGGTAGGCCTCAATGACGTCGGGGTTGGCCTTGACCTCATCCGGCGTCCCGTCAGCGATGAGCCGCCCGAAATCGAGGACGCTGACCCGGTCGGAGATGTCCATGACGACATTCATGTCGTGCTCGATGAGGACGACGGTGACGCCGGCCAGCTCGTGCACGTCGAGGATGTATCTGGCCATGTCCTCCTTCTCCTCCGAGTTCATGCCCGCCATCGGCTCATCGAGGAGCAGGAGTGCTGGCTGGATGCAGAGGGCCCGACCGAGCTCGACCCGCTTCTGGATGCCATAGGCGAGCGAGCCGACCGGTTTGGCGCGGTGGGCCTGCAGCTGAAGCAGGTCGATGACCTCCTCGACGAGCTGCCGGTGCTCGATCTCCTGCTTGCGGGCCGGGCCGAACCAGAGCATCGACGCGAGCACGCTGTGGTTCATGTGGATATGGCGGCCGAGCATGAGGTTCTCCAGCACCGTCAGGTGGGCGAAGAGCTCGATGTTTTGGAAGCTGCGGGCGACCCGGAGCCGGGCGATCTTGAAGGGCGGCAACTGGGTCAGGGTCGACATCGTCCGCGTCCCCGCCTCGTCGGCGCTCTGCAGGCGGATCTGCCCCTCCTGCGGGTGGTAGATGCCGCTGATGCAGTTGAGGAGGGAGGACTTGCCGGCGCCATTGGGCCCGATGATCGCGTGCACATGGCCCTGGGTGACGGTGAAGCTGATGTCGGTGAGCGCCTTGACGCCCCCGAAGCGCAGGGAGACCCCCTCGACCCGGAGCAGAGGCTCGCCCTGCGGCAGGTGGCTGCCGTTGAGCGAGTGCTGGTAGGCGCGTGTGAGCACGATCTGAGTCCTTCCGCGGATCGACGATGAACCGGCTGAGGTTGACACTAGGTTTTCACTATGTGAAAAGCAAGTACTCAAGCAGAAAATCTTTCGCGCTAGGGTGCGGCCCGTTATGTCATCATGGAAGACCAGTGAGCGGGACGAAACGGAGGGAGGGCCATGTCGCCCAGCGATGACAGGCGCGGTGGCCTCGGCACCGTCCGCAATGCCGTCACCCTCCTAGAGTTGTTGGCGCACGGTCCCGCCTACCACCAGCTCACCGATCTCGCGGAGCGCTCCTCGATGTCGATCCCGACCGTGCACCGCCTGCTGCGCTCCCTCGTGCTGGCCGACCTCGCGGTGCAGGATCCGGCCACCTCCCGCTATGGGCTGGGCCCCGAGCTCAGCCGCCTCTCCCATCACTACCTGACCCGCCTGCCCCTGATCGGCGCGCTCTCGCCCTACCTCTCGCAGGTGCGCGACAAGCTGGGGACCACCGTGCACGTGGAGGTCCTCGTGCGGGGCGAGGTGGTGTATGTCGATCGCGTGGACGGGGGAGCCGTCGGGCCCTACCGTGACACCAACCGGGTGCAGCCGGCGCTGAGCACCGCTGGTGGGCGGCTGCTCGCGGCGCGCGGGTCGGAGCCGGAGTGGACGCTGGCCCTTGAGCTCGCTGGGCAGGCCGACCGCGAGGAGGCCGCCCAGCAACGGACCTCCTGGGCACACGCCGAGTGGCTGTGCGTGCAGCCCGAAGACCTCACGATCCCCGCCGAGGTCGCGGTGCCCGTGCTCGACGCGACCGGTGCGGCCGTGGGGGCGATCGCCGCCGAGCTGACCGGCCCCGGAGGCATCGAGCGGGCGGAGGAGGCGACCGCATACCTGGGTCGCGCGGCGAAGGCCGCCGGAAGGACGCTGGGGCATGGCTGACCAGGTCACCGGACTGCCGCCCAGCCCGGCGTGGGAGCGGGTGGTGCGCCGGATGCATCTGCTCACCCCGGCGGAGCAGCTCTGGGAGGACGGCGAGCGAGGCGGTCGGTGGCTGCCTGGCGCTGCGCTCAACCTCTCGGTGACCTGCCTGGACGTCCATCTCGCGCAGC
>NZ_JAUNVI010000057.1:0-11824 GCF_030537745.1 Ornithinimicrobium sp.
CCCCGGTTGCTCTGCTGGTAGGGGCCGCCTGACTTTGAATCAGGATTAGCGACGTTGGTTCGATTCCAACCCGGGGAGCCGCGCGCGCAGTCTGTCCGTTTTTGTGGGCACGTGAAAGTGGCGGTATTGCACAACTTTCACGTGCCCACAAAGGCGGCCGGTCGATGACAGACGCAGAACGGTACTGTCCAGCTCATGCAGACCCGCCACCTCGGCCCTTTCACCGTCTCGGCGATCGGCCTGGGCGCCATGCCGTTCTCCCTCGGGAAGACGCCGCTGCCCACCGAGGAGGCAGCGATCGCCACGGTGCACGCGGCCCTCGAGGCCGGCGTCACCTACATCGACACGGCCGACATCTACGCCCCGACCTGGGACTCGATAGGCCACAACGAGCGGATCATCGCCAAGGCTCTGCGCGCGTATCGCGACACCAGCCACGTCATCGTGGGGACCAAGGGCGGCATCACCCGGTCCGAGGGCGAGCAGTGGGGTCGCGACGGATCGCCCGGTTATCTGCGCAGCGCGGTCGAGGCGTCCCTGCGTGCGCTCGGCACCGACGTCATCGATCTCTACCAGTGGCACCGGCCCGACCGCTGGCGGATCTACGGCGAGGTCGTCTCGACCTTCAAGGACCTGCAGACGGAGGGCAAGATCCGCGCCGTCGGGATCTCCAACGCCAACGTGGAGGAGATCGACGTCGCCCTAGAGGTCCTCGGCGAGGGAGGCCTGGCCTCGGTGCAAAACCAGTTCTCGCCCCAGTTCCGGACGAGCCGTGCAGAGCTCGACCACTGCCGCGAGCACCAGGTCGCCTTCCTCCCCTGGGGCCCCCTGGGCGGCAGCAACGCGGCCGGCGACGTGGGCCGGCGCTATCCAGCCTTCCACGAGATCGGCGAAGAGCACGCCGTGAGTGCCCAGCAGGTGGTGATCGCTTGGGAGCTCAGTCTCGGCGAGCACGTCATCCCCATCCCCGGCGCCTCCCGACCCGCGTCTATCACCGACTCCGCGAGGGCCAGCCAACTCGAGCTGACCGAGGAGGAACTGGCGCGGATCGAGGGCCAGTTCCGTTAGGTCCGCACGCTCAGGACGGTCCGCACGCTCAGGACTCGAAGTCGACGAGGAGTGCCTTCAGGTAGGCCGCGAGTTTGGCCTGGTCGGGAGTTGGCAGCGCGGCCAGGAGTGCCCGCTCCCCCTCGAGGAGCGCCCCCAGCGCCTGGTCGGCTAACGCTCGACCGGCGGCCGTGAGCGTGACGATCACGGCTCTGCGGTCGGTGGCCGAAGCCTGCCGCGTGACCAGGCCGCGCTGGGCCAGCCGGTCCAACCGATTGGTCATGGTGCCGCTGGCCACCAGCGTCTGCCTCAGCAGCTCCCCTGGCGTGAGTTGGTAGGGCTCCCCAGATCGTCGCAACGCCGAGAGCACGTCGAACTCCCACGCCTCGATCCCCTGATCGGCGAACGCCCGCTTGCGTGCGAGATCCAGATGCCTTGCCAGCCGCGAGATGCGCGACAGCACCTGCAGCGGCATGACATCAAGGTCTGGGCGTTCCCGACGCCAGGCTGCGACGATCCCGTCGACGTCGTCATGGCTGGGCCTCGGCATACCCTCAGCATGCCCCGTCGAGAATCTCGACGTCAAGAAGATCGAACGTGCGACGGGAGGAGGTCAGCCCTCGGCCGCCTCGGACGCCTCGAGCCACTCCAGCTCCAGCGCGGCCTCCTGGCCGGCAAGCTCGTGCACTGCCGCGGTGAGCTGCGCCAGCCGCGGTGCATCGGTGGCAGCGGCCGCCATCTGCTCGTGCAGGCCTGCTAGCCGGGTATGAAGTCGGTCCAAGGCCTTCTCCACCCGGGCCAGGGTCTTACGCGCTTCGCGGGTCTGTGCCGGCGAGTAGGTGGACGGCGAGCTGGCTGTGGCCGACCCGCCGGGAGGCTCTGGCGCGGGGCCGGGGCCAGACACGAGGTCCGATGCGCCCGTCGAACGTGCACCACCGTCCCTGCCGGCCGCTCGTCGCGACTGCTGGGCTCGGGTGGCCATCTGAGCCCGCAAGGTGAGGTACTGGTCGACCCCTCCTGGCAGATCACGCAGCGACCCGTCGCCGAGCAACGCCATCTGTCGGTCCGTCATCCGCTCCAGCAGATAGCGGTCGTGCGACACCACGATCAGCGTGCCCGCCCAACCGTCGAGGACATCCTCCATGGAGGTGAGGGTGTCGATGTCGAGGTCGTTGGTGGGCTCGTCGAGCATGAGCACATTGGGCTCGTCCATGAGGAGCCGGACAAACTGCAGCCGCCGCCGCTCACCGCCGGACAGGTCACCCACGCGCGACTGCTGCCGACCGCCGGTGAAACCCAGCCGTTGCGCCAACGAGCTGGCCGACACTTCCTTGCCACCGATCATGGTGAACGCCCGCACGTGCGTGATCGCGTCGATGACGGTCCACCCCGCGACCTGGTCCAGCTCCCGCAGCTCCTGGGTCAGCATCGCGATCTTGACGGTCTTGCCGGTCTTGAGCTTCCCCGCCGCCACGGGGTGCAGGCCCTGCAGCACCCGAAGGAGCGTCGTCTTGCCGGCTCCGTTCACGCCGACCACGCCGTACCGATCCCCTGGCCCGATCCGCCAGGTGACCTGGTCAAGCAGCGTCCGGTCCCCTGCCTTGACAGTCGCGTCGACCAGGTCGAAGACGTCCTTGCCGAGCCTGGTGGTGGCAAAGCGCACCAGCTCGACGGTGTCTCGCGGCGGCGGCTCCCCTTCGATGAGCTGGGTGGCGGTCTCAATCCGGAATTTAGGCTTGCTCGAACGCGCCGGCGCCCCACGCCGCAGCCAGGCCAGCTCCTTGCGGGCGAGGTTGGCCCGCCGCTCCTCGGTCACGCCCGCGATGCGCGACCGCTCGACCTTGGCCAGCACATAGGCCGCATATCCGCCCTCGTAGGCATTCACCTGCCCATCGGCCACCTCCCACGTGCGGGTCGACACGGCGTCGAGGAACCACCGATCGTGAGTGACGACGACGAGCGCGTTGCCGGGCTTGGGCCGTCGGCCGCTGAGGTAGGTCGCGAGCCAGGCCACACCCTCGACATCCAGGTGGTTGGTGGGCTCGTCGAGCACCAGAAAGTCTGGATCCTGCACCAGGAGCGCCGCAAGCGCGAGTCGGCGACGCTCACCGCCGGACATCGGACCGATCTCCCGGTCCCATCCGCCGACACCGGAGGCCTCCGTGCCCCCAAGCAGCCCGGCGAGAATCTCCCGGACACGCGCGACACCGGCCCACTCGTGCTCGGCCATGCCGGCCAACACCACCTCGGCAACCGTGGCAGTCGGGTCGAGCTCGTCGGTCTGGCTCAGCATGCCGACGGTGAGGTCGCCGGTGCGGATCACCCGTCCGTCGTCGAGGGTTCGCGTGCCGACCATCACGCCCAGCAGGCTGGACTTGCCGCCCCCGTTGCGACCGACGACGCCGATCCGATCTCCGTCGGAGACCCCCATCGACACCGAGTCGAGCAGGACCGCAGTGCCGGCGACCAGATATGCACGGTCCAGGGTGAGCAGGCTCGCCGCCTGCGCCCCCGCCATCAGCGGGTCCCGACGCGTGCGCGGAGGGACCGGTCAGCAACGCGCATCAGCTCGGCACCCGCCCGATCGGGCCGGAGCGCGGAGCCTTGACCGTCGGGGGTGGGGGTGAGGGCGGCGGCACTCTGTTTTGCACGACCTGGGCCCCGGGCACCGGGCCGGTTGCGCGCAGGATGTCTCCGGTCGGACCGTTGGCAGCCAGGCCCACGGACAGGTCGATCGCCTCGGCCTGCGAGGCGACCAGGAAGGCCACCGTCGGCCCTGACCCCGAGACGAGCCCACCACGAGCCCCCAGCTCGAGCCCAGCCGCCAGCACTTCGGACAGCAGAGGTTGCAGCGAGATCGCCGCCTCCTGGAGATCGTTTTTGAGGTGCTGCGCCACGGCATCGGCGTCCATCCGGCGCAGCGCCGTCATGAGCTCCTCGGACGGCGCTGGCGTGGGGACCTTCGCCGCGCGCTCGGCGCGCAACCGGTCGCACTCGGCATACACCTGGGGGGTCGACAACCCGAGTCCCTCCCCGGCCCACAACACCCAGTGCAGCTCGCCACGGGCCAGCACGGGCGTGATGCGCTCACCACGCCCGGAACCGATCGCGGTGCCGCCGTGCATGAGGAAGGGGATGTCGGAGCCGAGCCCTGCGCCGATCTGCTCGAGCAGGTCGTTCTCGACATGGTCCATGCCCCACACTTCGCGGCACGCGATGAGGCAAGCCGCGGCGTCGGCCGAGCCGCCAGCCATCCCACCGGCCACTGGGATCTGCTTGTCGATATCGATGCGCAGCGGCACCATCGGTCCGCCGCGGGGGCGGCGCCGCGCGAGCGTCTTGGCGGCCACGAGCGCCAGGTTGGTGTCGTCGGTCGGGACCCCCGCCGCGTAGGGGCCGGTGACGTGGACTGACCAGCCGTTGGCCGGCTGCACTGTCACCTGGTCATAGATGCCGACCGCGTGATAGACCGTCGACACCTCGTGGAAGCCGTCCTCGCGGAGCGGGCCGACGGACAGGTCGAGGTTGATCTTGCCGGGCACGCGGCAGCTCACCACGTCCAGACCTTCCACTGCCCTCATGCGTCTCACCCTAGGGGGTCCGTCGGGGTCGCCAGCCGAGCGGGGCAGGTATGACGATCAGGCGGCCGGGTGCACCAGCGCCGCGTCCGCGATCCTGGCGAAGTCCTCGACGCGGAGCACCTCCCCACGCGCTTTGGGGTCCACGTCAGCGGCCCTCAGCAGCTCCTCGGCCCGGGACGGACTCCCTGCCCAGCCAGCCAGCGCGGCGCGCAGCGTCTTGCGGCGTTGGGCGAAAGCCGCATCGATCACGGCGAAGACCTCCTCGCGGCTCGCCAGCGAGCTGGGTGGCTCGCGCCGCACCATGGCGACCAGGCCCGAGTCGACGTTGGGCGCCGGCCAGAAGACGTTGCGGCCGATCCGTCCGGCGCTCGTCACCTGTGCGTACCAGGCGGCCTTCACGCTCGGCACGCCATACGTCTTGCTCCCCGGACCGGCGGCCAGTCGCTCGGCGACCTCGAGCTGAACCATGACCAGCACCCGCCGCAGGGTCGGCACCGTGGCCAAGAGGTGCAGGACAACGGGGACGGCCACGTTGTAAGGCAGGTTGGCCACCAGCGCGCTCGGCTGCGGGTCGGGCAGCTCACCCATCCGCAGCGCGTCGGCGTGCACCACGGTGAGACGGTCCGCGAGCTCTGGCGCCAGCGAGGCGACGGTCTGGGACAGTTGGTCGGCCAGCACGGGGTCGATCTCGACGGCGGTGACGTGGCGCACCTGGGGCAGCAGAGCGAGCGTCAGCGATCCCAGACCCGGGCCGACCTCCAGCACCACGTCATCGGTCTCCAGCGCCGCGACGCGGACGATCTTGCGCACTGTGCCCTTGTCGATGACAAAGTTCTGGCCCCACGACTTCGTCGGGCGGAGGCCGAGCTCGGCGGCGAGGTCACGGATCTGGGCAGGACCGAGCAGGTGCTCCTGGTGGGGCGAGGGGTCGGCTGGCTTCACCGCTGCATGGTCGCACGTCAGGACCTCATCGCTTGATCCGCGCGGTCTCTCGACGAGCACCGGCGTCGGAGCGGGGTCACCAGGGGCCGTAGACCGCCTCGCTGTTGGCAGACAGCGCCTCGCACAGCACGGGCACCGGGACCTCCAGGGTGTCGGCCATCGAGCGGACGATGAGCGGGATCAGGTAGGGCGCGTTGGCGCGACCGCGGTGGGGGGTCGGGGTCAGGAAGGGCGCGTCCGTCTCGACGAGGACGTGCTCCAGTGGCGTGCTGGCCAAGGCCTCCCGCAGGCTTCGGGCCGACGTGAAGGTCACGGTCCCGGCGAAGGACAGGTAGTAACCGCGGCGGACGCACTCGCGCGCCATCTGCACGTCGCCGGAGTAGCAGTGCATGACGGTCCGCTCCGGAGCACCCTCCTCTGAGAGAATCCGCAGGACGTCCTCGTGCGCGTCCCGATCATGGATCTGCAGCGCCAGTCCTCGCTCCTTGGCCAACGCGATGTGGCGACGGAAGGACTCCTGCTGCGCCGGCACTCCCTGCGGCCCGGTGCGGAAGTAGTCAAGGCCGGTCTCCCCGATGACCCGGATGCGTGGGTGCCGGGCGAGGTCGGCGATCTCCCCGATGGCCGCCTCGAGGTCACCGGCCGCGGCGTGCGCCGGCGCCTCGTTGGGATGGATAGCCACGCCGCCCAGCAGGGCCGGGTGCTCATCGAGGACGCGGTGCGTCCAACGGGCCGACGCCAGGTCGCAACCGATCTGGACCATCCGGTCGACGCCGACCGCCGCGGCCTCGACGATCACCTCGCTCAGCGGATGCTGTGGTGCGTCATCGCGCTGGATGTCGAGATGGCAGTGGTTGTCCACGACAGGCACCGGCAGCGGTTCGGGCGCCTCCGGGCGCGCTGACCGCTGCTGGTCCTTCACGCCGGCTCCGGGCCGCGCGTGGTCACGTCGCGGTCCGAGCGCGGCGACGTCATACGGAGTCCTGCTCCACCAGACCGAGCCGAGCCCGCTCCTCGTCGATGACCGACGGGTCGAGCTTGGTGAAGATCGGGGTCGGCTTGGCGACGGGGGCGCCGACCGTGATCGGCCGGTGCTCCCACCGTGGCGCGTCGGAGTAGTCGCCGGTGATCACGGGGTAGTCCGGCCTGCTCGGGTCGTCCAGGTCGCTGACCTCCTCGATGACCGGCATCGGCTGGAAGACGCCCTCCCCGCCGAACGCCTGGTGGACGACGGTCGAGGAGTGCGGCAGGTAGGGCGACAGCATGGTGTTGAGGTCCACCACGGCTTGGGCCAGCACGTGCAGGACGGTGCCAAGGCGTTCGCGCTGGTCCTCGCCCTTGAGCTTGAAGGGCTCGGTTGCCGAGACGTAGGCGTTGGTCACGGCCACCAGGTGCATCGCCTCGGTCAGTGCTGCCTTCTGTTTATGCGTGGCGATGAGGTGACCGACCCGCTCGAAGCCGTCGGCGATCTGCTGCTGAAGGTGACGGTCGAGCTCCTCGAGCGGACCGGCGGGCGGGATCTGCCCGAAGTTCTTGGCAATCATCGACGCCGTGCGGTTGACCAGGTTGCCCCAGCCCGCGACCAGCTCGTTATTGGTGCGCTTGACGAACTCGGGCCAGTTGAAGTCGGAGTCGGCCGTTTCCGGCGCCGCGGCGGAGAGGAAGTATCTCACCGCATCGGGCTGATAGCGCTCCAGCACATCGCGCACGTAGATGACCACGGACCGCGACGTGGAGAACTGCTTGCCCTCCATGGTGAGGAACTCCGAGCTGACCACCTCGGTCGGCAGGTTGAGCATGCCGAACGGCCCGGGCTCGCCCCCTCGGCTGCCCTGACCGTTGTGCCCGAGCAGCTCAGCCGGCCAGATCTGGGAATGGAAGGTGATGTTGTCCTTGCCCATGAAGTAGTAGGCGAGCGCGTCCGGGTCGTTCCACCATTCACGCCAGCGTTCCTGGGTGGCCCCTTCTCCCGGCAGCCGGCGCGACCACTCGACCGCGGCCGAGAGATAGCCGATGACGGCGTCGAACCAGACATAGAGCTTCTTGTTGGGGTTCTCCGCCCAGCCCGGCAACGGGATCGTGATGCCCCAGTCGATGTCGCGGGTCATCGCGCGTGGCCGGATCTCCTCGAGAATGTTCTTGGAGAACTTGATGACGTTGGGCCGCCACAGCCCGCTCGCCTCACGATCGTCAAGCCACTGTCCCAGGGCCTCCGCGAGCGCCGGGAGGTCGAGGAAGAAGTGCTGGGTGTCCTGGAACTGCGGCGTCTCGCCGTTGATCTTGGAGCGCGGGTCAAGAAGGTCGGCCGGATCGAGCTGGTTGCCGCAGTGGTCGCACTGGTCGCCGCGCGCCTCGCCATAACCACAAATCGGGCAGGTGCCTTCGATGTAGCGGTCGGGCAGCGTGCGCCCGGTCGAGGGGCTGATCGCCACCTGCTGGCTCTCCTGCACCATGTAGCCGTTGCGGTAGTTGGCCAGGAACATCTCTTGCACGACGTGGTCGTGGTTGGCGGTGGTCGTGCGCGTGTAGAGGTCGTAGGAGACACCGAGCAACGTCAGATCCTGGGCGATGAGCCGGTGGTTGGCGTCGATGAACTCCTGCGGGCTCATCCCGGCCTTTTCTGCCTGGACCAGGATCGGCGTCCCGTGCTCGTCGGATCCGGAGACCATCAGCACGTCGTGGCCGGCCATGCGCATGTATCTGCTGAAGACGTCGGAGGGAACTCCGAATCCGGCGACGTGGCCGAGGTGACGTGGGCCGTTGGCGTACGGCCAGGCGACGGCAGACAGGACATGGCTCATGGGTCGACAGTCTAGTTCTGCCTGGTCAGCGGCCCTACCGGGTCTGGGCCGGGTTGGGGTATGCGGTTCGTCCGTGGTCAGGGCCGGGACAAAGGGATATTGACTCGCCCGTCCGCATCGAGGTCGAGGCCCTGCACCAGGTCGCCGAGGGACTTGTCCTCGGGCAGGCGCACGGCGCCCTGCCAGACCCGCCCGATATCCAGGGTCTGGACCACGGCATCGAGCACCACGGCACCGTCAGCCAGTACGAGTTGGGGCGTAGGGCCCGCAGCATCGGTCGAGAGCACGGCGTAGAGATCGACGGTGCGACCGCCTTCGCGCGTCGAGGTCAGCAGCGAGCGGTCCACGATTCCGATGATCGGCTCCGTGTCTGGGCGAGAGCCGGGGGTAGGGGCGAGCAGCCAGAGGTCGTCCGTGATCGTCACCACGACCTTTGGGTCGAGCGCGACGTGAGTCGTGCTGATCGGGCTGGAACCAACGCTTGTCGGCAACAGGATCCAATCGTTGACCGCGTTGTCGATCAGTGCACTCGCGGGACGGACCGCCAGGGCGACGATGGGATCGGCAGGGGTCACCGCGGCCACCTTGAGGACCAGGACCGGCCCCTGCTCGGTCAGCACCGCCGCGGAGGCCTCGATCAGGCCTGGCGCCAGGGTGGCGCTCCCGCCCTGGCGTTGGATCGGCACGACCTCTGCGTCGCGCTCTTGACCCGGCACCAGGATGAGGCCTGCGGAGCCGTCGGGGTAGGCGTACACGCTGGGGCCACCCAGATCTGTGCCAGCCGCCGGCGCCAGCGCGATGCCGTCGATCATCGGTCGGAACGCCCCGTCTGCGGCCTCGATCGCGATGCCGTCGAAAAGGGTCGGCGTCCATGCCTGGATGTCCTCTCCCTCACCCACGCCTACCGCCCTGACGCTCTCCTCTCCGGAGAGCTGGAGGGTCAGGAAGGTCACCGGCTCGCCCCAGGGAGCAATGGCCTGCGCGACGTCGACGGGCACGACCCACCGGGTGGTTCCGCCCTCGCCGCCCTCGAGCAGCTGGATGCGGGTCTTGGAGAACAGCTCACTGCCGGGGTCGAAACCCTGGGCGGCGATGACGACGCTGCTGCCGGAGTCGGTGATGACCAGGCCCTGGTCGAGCTCGTCACGGGTCAAGCGCACCACCTCCTGGTCCTGTTGATCCGCGAGGATCAGCGCGGTGCCATCCAAGGGGTCGGTCTGCGGCATCAGCTCCCCACCCTCCACGTCGAGAGTGAAGAGGTCGGAATTGTAGGAATCCACGTCGTACTGCTGTCCTGAGAGGTCGAAGAAGACCGGGCTCGAGCCGTCCACCGGAGAGGTCGACTTCTGGGCCACGGTCGCGAGCACGGTCCGCCCACCCAGCGTCGCCTGGGCGACCTCGGGCGCGTCGCCGCCGACGTCGGCGCTCGGGCTCGTGCGCACGTGGTCCGCGCCAGTCGGCAGCACCGCGAGCACCCGAACCGTGCCGTCCGCCGCACCCGCGTTGATCGAGAACACGGACGCCTCACTGACGGGGTCGAAGAGGAATGGCCCGAAGACTCCTCGTTCGTCGCCGCCGAAGACTCCACGCGCGGCATCGTAGAAGAAGAGGGAGTCGTCTCCGGCCACATTGAGCACCTTCGTGTCCACCTCCGCGCCGCTCAGCGTGACAACCTCGTCGTCCCCCATGAGGTAGACGTCGCGGATCTCCTTCGGGGGCGTCATGACGTCGGCCGGCCACACGGCATACCCGAGGCTGCGGTCGTCCACCACGGTGGAGCCAGCACCCGAGGTGCCGCCCTCGTCATAGGGGCCGACCAGCGGCACCGATGACATGGTGCCGTCGGGCTGCACCCACACCGCGACGGTCATTCGCTCTCCGGCGTAGACGTCCAGCCCGGGCACGCTCGACTGTGCGGGGATCTTCTCCACGACGCTGCCCCTGTCGGACAACTCCAGCACGACCGGACCACCGGCGACCTCGCGGATCATCCTGGCGTCATACCGGTGGGAGGTTTGATCGGAGTCGATCGTCTGGTAGCCCAGGAACAAGCCAGAATCAACTGCCTGGTCGTCTCGCCAGACCTGCCCCGCCGGCTCAAGGCCCGGTGCCGTGGTCAGGCCCGAGCCGCTGCCCAGAGCCAGCCAAGTAAGACCGGCCAGGGCCAGTCCACCGGTCGCCACGCCCGCGGACACCACGCGGCGGCGCCGGACCTTGCGGCGACCGCCGGCCACGACGTGCGAGGCCGAGACGTGCATGTGGGGTGCGTCGATCGCAGCGCGGTCGATCAGGTCGAGGATGTCGTGGTCAGACATGAGTCCCCTCCTCCAGTAGCAGGGTGCGCAGGCCGGCGAGGCCACGCGAGGTCGAGCTCTTCACGGTGCCGAGGCTCACGCCGAGGGTCTCCGCGGTCTGCTGCTCGGACAGATCCAGGTAGTGCCTCATCACCACGCACTCGCGCTCGCGGTTTGGCAGCGACTGCAGAGCACGGACGAGGTCGATGTGGTCGTCGCCGCTCGCCCTGCGGGCATGCTCCGGAACGGAGTCGGTGAGCACCTCACGGCCGTGCTTGCGCCACCGATCGGTGTGCAGGTTGGCCAGGATCTTGCGCGCGTATGCGGTGGGGTTGCCCGTGCGGACCTTGGCCCAGCGCACGTAGACGCGTTCGAGCGCCTCCTGCACCAGGTCTTCGGCGCTCCCCGGCTCGCCGGTCAGCATCCATGCCGTCGTCAGCAACCGTGGCGAGGCATCCGCCACGAAGGAGACGAACTCGCTCTCGTGGGTAGTGCGCATCTTGACCTCCCCTCTGTGGTGGATGAATCGACCTACCATCCCTTCAACGCTGCCAGTGCCGCAAAGGTTGAGTCGATGGGAAGAATCCTCTCGTCCTGCGTGGTTCACTAGGTCGACGGCCTCCGCCGGAGGCCGCCGAGAGAAAGGGCGAGGCATCCTCATGCTCGCTGCGCTCACTGGAGCAGGCCTGTCGGCCGCGGCCGGACTCAACGCCTATATCCCGTTTCTCCTCGTCGCGCTCATCGCACGCTTCACCGACTTCATCAACCTCCCCGCGCAGTTCGCCTGGATCGAGTCGCCCTGGGCGATCGGCATCGCCGCGGTGCTGCTGGTCAGTGAGGTCGTCCTGGACAAGATCGCGATCGTCGACAGCATCAACGACGCGGTCGGCACCTTTGTGCGTCCCGCGACTGGTGGCCTGATCTTCGCCGCGACGACCGCCGCGACGGACTTCGAGCAGGGATCCTCCTTCATGGCCGACAACCCGTGGGTGGGTGTCCTGCTCGGCATCATCACTGCGGGCATCGTCCACACCGGCAAGGCCGTGTCCCGTCCGGTCATCAACGTCGGCACGGGTGGACTGGGGGCCCCGGTCGTCTCCGCTGCCGAGGACGGCGCGGCGCTGACCCTGTCGCTGGTGGCGATCTTCCTACCCGTCCT
>NZ_JAUNVI010000057.1:11924-13171 GCF_030537745.1 Ornithinimicrobium sp.
GGAGCGCCGGCCGGGACACCAGTGGGGCACGAGGGGACGCGTGTCGACGTCACCGAGCGGCGAGCCTGGTCGGTCGATGGTTTCGCCGGCCTGATCACCTCTCTGCTCCTCCTGGGGGTAGCCACCTGGCTCTTCATCGCCGGCGCGATCGCCGCCAACGCGGGGGAGGGTGGCTACCTGGGTATGGTGCTCGGCAGCCTCCTCGGCATCCTCGCCATCCTGCTGATGGCGTCGCTGACGATCGTGGCCCCGGGCCACACCAAGGTGGTGCAGTTCTTCGGGCGCTACATCGGCACGGTGCGAAAGCCCGGCATCCGCATGGTCGTGCCACTGAGCACCCGCAAGAATGTCTCGGTCCGGGTCCATAACTTCGAGACCAACGAGATCAAGGTCAACGACGCGGACGGCAACCCGATCAACATCGCCGCGATCGTCGTCTGGCAGGTGGCCGACACCGCGAAGGCGACTTTCGCGGTCGAGGACTACGAGGACTTCGTCGCCGTCCAGGCCGAATCCGCCTTGCGCCACGTCGCGATGAGCCACCCCTACGACAACGACGCCATCGAGGTCACCCTGCGAGGCGACACCGACGTCATCTCCGCCGAGCTGGCCGTCGAGGTCGCCGAGCGGATCACCCTGGCCGGTCTGGAGGTGATCGAGGTGCGGATCTCGGCGTTGGCCTACGCTCCGGAGATCGCCCAGGCAATGCTGCAGCGCCAGCAGGCGTCCGCGATCATCGCGGCCCGGGAAAAGATCGTCGACGGTGCCGTCGGCATGGTCGAAGGGGCCCTGCACAAGCTGGAGGCCAAACAGATCGTGGTGCTCGACGACGAGCGCAAGGCGGCGATGGTCTCCAACCTGCTCGTCGTCCTCTGCTCCGAGCGTGGCACCACCCCCGTCGTCAACGCGGGGTCGCTCTACTCCTGAGCGGCGCGCACCATGAGCGAGGACACCCAGGACGCACCGCGGCAGCGACGCAGCACCGAGCGCAAGGCCGTCCTGCTGCGGCTCGACCCTGCGGTCCATGCGGCGCTGCAACGGTGGGCAGCCGATGAACTGCGCAGCGTGAACGCCCAGATCGAGATCCTGCTGCGGGAGGGGCTGAAAGCCGCCGGCCGGTCCCCACGAGGTGTCGGGCCACTGCCGCGGCGGGGCCGGCCGCCCACGTCTGAGCACGACACCTGACCGCATACCCCTGGGTCGTGACCTCTGCGGCTCGCTGTGCTCGGGGTCTCTGTCGTCTCAGC
>NZ_JAUNVI010000057.1:13271-16511 GCF_030537745.1 Ornithinimicrobium sp.
CCCCTGGGTCGTGACCTCTGCGGCTCGCTGTGCTCGGGGTCTCTGTCGTCTCAGCGGGCGGCGACTGCAGCGTCGTAGAGCCCCTTGGAGGGCAGGCCAGTGCGGGCGGCCACGTCTCGACACACGTCCTTCAGCCGCTCCCCCGCAGCAACTCGGGCCAGGACCACCAGCAGGACCTCGCTCGCCTCGGGGACCCGGCGGGAGTGAGGGTCCAGGCCGGCAACCACCACGGTGATCTCGCCCTTGACGCCTTCGGCCGCCCAGGCAGCGAGCTGCGCCAGCCCGCCTCGGCGGACCTCCTCGTAGGTCTTGGTCAGCTCGCGGCAGACGGCAGCCGGGCGCTGCTCACCAAACACGGACGCCATCGAGCTCAGGGCCGCGCCAAGACGGTGTGGCGCCTCGAAGAACACCATCGTGCGGGGTTCCTCCGCCAGTTGGTGCAGGGCTCGCTCCCGTTCCCCCTGCTTGCGGGGCAGGAAACCTTCAAAACAGAACCGGTCGACCGGGAGCCCGCTGACGGCCAGCGCCATCAGGACCGCCGACGGGCCGGGGACGCAGGTGACGGGTAGGTCGCGCTCGACGCACGCCGCGACCAGGCGGTACCCCGGGTCCGAGACGGACGGCATACCGGCGTCAGTAACCAGGAGCAACCGGCAGCCCGCAGCGATCCGCTCAACGAGCTCGGGAGTCCGCGAGGCCTCGTTGTGCTCGTGATAGCTGACGATCTCGCCGGCGATCCGCACGTCGAGGCGCTCGGTCAGCCGGCGCAGACGACGGGTGTCCTCGGCCGCGACGATGTCTGCGGTGGCCAACTCGTCCAGCAGTCGCCGGCTGGCATCCCGCGAGTCGCCGATGGGGGTCGCGGCGAGGACGAGGGCTCCGGTGGTCATGGCCGCAGCCTACGGGTCGGCAGAGCACGAACGTCCCGTGAAAGTCGAGGTATGCCGCGACTCTCACGGGACGTGGTGCGCTCTCAGTGACTGGGGCTTCCGAAGCCCGCGTGACGTCGGTCGTGGTTGAGCTGGGAGATGACGTTGAGCGGGATCCCCTTGGGGCAGGCCCGGGTGCACTCGCCGAGGCTGGTGCAGCCGCCGAACCCTTCCTCGTCGTGGACCTCAGTCATCGAGATGACGCGGGCGTTACGCTCCGGCTGGCCCTGCGGCAGCTCGCCGAGGTGGGTGACTTTGGCACCCATGAAGAGCATGCCGGAGGCATTGGGGCAGGCCGCCACGCAGGCGCCGCAGCCGATGCACTCGGCGGCCATGAAGGCCCGGTCGGCGTTCTCCTTGGGGACCGGGGTGGCGTGGGCGTCCGGTGCCGCGCCGGTGTTGGCGGAGATGAAGCCGCCCGCCTGCATGATCCGGTCGAACGCACTCCGGTCCACGACCAGGTCCTTGATGACCGGGAAGGGCTCGGCGCGCCACGGCTCGATGATGATCTCGTCGCCGTCGTTGAAGGAGCGCATGTGCAACTGGCAGGTGGTGGTGCGTTCGGGACCGTGGGCCTGGCCGTTGATCACGACTCCGCACATGCCGCAGATGCCTTCGCGGCAGTCCGAGTCAAAGGCGACCGGCTCCTCTCCCTTCTCGGTGAGCTGCTCGTTGAGCAGGTCGAGCATCTCCAGGAAGGAGGCGTCCTCGGAGATGTCGTCCAAGGGGTAGGACACCATCTCCCCCTTGGTCTGCGGCCCGTCCTGGCGCCAGATCTTGAGCGCGACTCTCACTTGTAGCTCCTCTGCTTGAGCTCGATGGCCTTAAAGGCCAGGTCTTCCTTGTGCAGCGTCGGTGCGGAACCGTCGCCGCCCCACTCCCAGGCCGCGACATAGGCGAAGTCGTTGTCATCACGCAGCGCCTCGCCTTCATCGGTCTGGGACTCAAGGCGGAAGTGGCAGCCGCAGGACTCGGTGCGGTGGAGGGCGTCGATGCACATGAGCTCACCCAACTCGAGGAAGTCCGCCACCCGGCCGGCGCGCTCCAGCGTCTGGTTGAGACCTTCGGCAGTGCCCAGGACACGGACGTTCTTCCAGAAGTCTGCGCGCAGCGCACGGATCCGCTCGATCGCAGTCCGTAGGCCGGCGTCCTCGCGAGCCATGCCGCAGTACTCCCACATGATGTGACCGAGCTCCTTGTGGTAGGAGTCGACGCTGCGGGTGCCGTTGATCGACATCAACCGCTCGATCCGCGAGCGCACGTCCTCCTGCGTCTGGATGACCTCGTCATTGTCTTCGGGCACCTTCTCGAAGGGGCCGTGGGAGAGGTAGTCACGGATCGTGTTGGGCAGCACGAAGTAGCCGTCCGCCAGCCCCTGCATCAGGGCCGAAGCGCCGAGCCGGTTCGCGCCGTGGTCGGAGAAGTTGGACTCACCGGTCACGAACAGGCCGGGGATCGTGGACTCCAGGTCGTAGTCCACCCAGAGCCCCCCCATCACGTAGTGGACAGCCGGGTAGATCCGCATCGGCACGACGTACGGGTTCTCGCCGGTGATGCGCGCGTACATGTCGAAGAGGTTGCCGTACTTGATCCGGACCGCCTCCTCGCCCAGCCGCTCGATCGCGTTGGCGAAGTCGAGATAGACGCCGCGCCGGACACCGTCGACCTCTGGGCCGACCCCACGACCCTCATCGCACATGTTCTTGGCCTGTCGGGACGCGATGTCACGGGGGACCAGGTTGCCGAAGTTGGGGTAGATGCGCTCCAGGTAGTAGTCGCGATCCTCGACCGGGATGGTGCTCGGATCCTTGTCGCAGTCCTCGGCGCGCTTGGGCACCCAGATGCGCCCGTCGTTGCGCAGCGACTCGCTCATCAGCGTCAGCTTGGACTGGAACTCTCCGGACTGAGGGATACAGGTCGGGTGGATCTGCACATAGCAGGGGTTAGCCATGTAGGCCCCCTTGCGGTGCGCGCGCCAGGCCGCCGTGACATTGCAGCCCATCGCGTTGGTCGACAGGAAGTAGACGTTGCCGTAGCCGCCAGAGGCGAGAACCACCGCGTCAGCCAGGTGCGTCTCGATCTCCCCGGTGATGAGGTCGCGGGCGATGATGCCGCGCGCTTTGCCGTCCACGACGATCAGATCGAGCATCTCGTGCCGAGCGTGCATCTCGACGGTGCCGGCTCCGATCTGCCGCTCCAGCGCCTGGTAGGCACCGATCAGCAGCTGCTGGCCCGTCTGTCCGCGCGCGTAGAAGGTGCGGGAGACCTGGACGCCACCGAAGGAGCGGTTGTCGAGCAGGCCGCCGTACTC
>NZ_JAUNVI010000007.1 GCF_030537745.1 Ornithinimicrobium sp.
GATGGTACTGCACTGGAGACGGTGTGGGAGAGTAGGACACCGCCGGACCTCACTTCGCAAAGGCCCTTGACTGGGATTACTGGTCAAGGGCCTTTGTCATGCCCCGTACTTCTGGGGGTGCGCTAAGAAGGTAGGGCGGCCGTGGCAGACTAGGCAGATGTCTGCTTCGGTGTTTGATCCCATCACGATTGGTGCGTTGACCCTGCCTGGCCGGGTGTGGGTGTCGCCGATGTGTCAGTACTCGTGCCGGCCGAGTGAGCCGGGTTATGTCACTGACTGGCATCTGGTGCACCTCATGTCCTTCGCGGTAGGCGGGGCGCCGTTGATCTTTACCGAGGCCACCGCGGTCAAGGGCAAGGGCAGGATCTCGCCCTGGGACGCCGGCCTCTGGCAGAATCTGCAGATCTCAGCGTGGCATCGGATCATCGAGCACGTCCACGAGCTCGGCTCCAAGATGGGGGTTCAACTCTCACACGCTGGGCGCAAGGGATCGGTCTTCGCGCCCTTTCACGAGGAGAGCGGCTCAGTGCCCAGGGAGACGGGTGGGTGGACGACGGTTGGGCCCTCGGCAGCACCCTTCGGAAGCTATGCCCCACCCCGACGCCTCTCGGTGGAGAAGATCGCGGAGATCGTGCAGGCTTTCGTCGCTGCCGCCCATCGCGCGGTGCTGGCCGGTTTCGACGTGGTGGAGATCCACGCCGCCCATGGCTATCTGCTTGCGCAGTTCCTCAGCCCTCTGGTCAATGATCGCGATGATGAGTACGGCGGCTCTGACGCGGGCCGAGCTCGGATGCTGTTCGAGGTCACCGAGGCGGTGCGAAAGATCCTGCCCGCACGAATTCCGCTGTTGGTGCGGGTCTCTGCCACCGACTGGTCGGAGCAGGCTCCCGGGGGGGTGGAGGGTGACCTGGCCCGGACGATCGAGGTCGCGAAGGGGCTTCAGGAGCGGGGCGCAGACCTCGTTGACGTCTCGACGGGAGGCAACCTTCCCTCTCCCAAGATCCTGGTCGGTCCTGGCTATCAGGTCCGGTTCGCCGAGGCTATTCGCCGGGAGATCTCCATACCGGTCAGCACCGTCGGGATGATCACCACCCCTGGTCAGGCGCAGGAGATCCTCGCGGCGGGTCGCGCGGACGTCGTGATGCTTGCCAGGGCTGCGCTCGCAGATCCGCACTGGTGGCATCGGGCTGCCCATCAGCTCGGACACGAGCTGGCCTGGCCGCCGCAGTACTCCCGGATCCTGGACCGCCACGTCTATGCCGCGGGCTCAGACCTCGGCGCGTAGCCGCCGGCAGTCTTCGACATCACCGTGAGGCCTCCCGGCGTGGTCGCGGAGGACAGGCAAGGATGGGCAGATGCTCGCGCCGCACTCAGTCGACCTTGTCGCCGCCCGGGCACATTGGGTGCGTCGTGGTCTGATCGCCATCCCTGGCACGGCCCTTCCCCGTGGGGTCGCGGTGGCGGATCTAAGGTGGCGGTTGGAGCACTCCGTCGAGGGTGGGCTCGAGATCCGCGAGGAGCCGGGACCCGGTTTCGATCTCGAGACGGATCTCCTCGGGCTTCCGGAGGACGTGCTGGAGTCGGCGAGGCACCTGGCCGGCTGCCTTGCGCTGAGGCTGCCTGACGCCGGCGCCGCGTGCGCCGAAGAACTGCTCCGTGGCCCGATCGCGCTGGTGGCCCGCCACTGCGCCGGCGGTGGCGATGGTGGGGGCGTCCGAGCGCCGAACGGGCGGGTCCTGCTGGCGACCTCCCTGCAGATCCCGTACGTCCTGGACGACATCTACGGTGCCGAGGCCGTCACGCGTGACTACGGAGTCAGCTGGGCTGGAAGTCACTCCGGCCCCAGGCCGGGACGGGTGCCCATCCTCACGGTCTGGGCACCAACTGCTCGCCAGGTCACTCTGCTGCTGTGGGATGGTGTCCCTCCGATCGGGCACACCCGCGCCTGGTCGCCACGGGGCGTGCCGGCGCGCTATCCGATGAACCGCGATCCCGACGGCGCCTGGTCGATCATCGGCGAGCCGGGGTGGCGGGACCGGTGCTATCAGTTCGAAGTCACCGTCTACGTGCCCGGGCAGGGCCGGGTCGCGACAGTGCGCAGCACGGACCCGTGGTCGGTCGGTCTGGCCATCGACTCCACTCACTCGGTTCTTGTGGACCTCACGGATCCGGCCTGGACCCCTGCGGTATGGCGCTCGGCCGTGGCGCCAAAGCTGCGCCGAGCTGTTGACCAAACCATTTATGAGCTGCACGTTCGCGACTTCTCCCGTGACGACCCGGAGGTGCCGGAGCAGGTTCGCGGCAGTTATCTTGCGTTCGGTGAAGGGGGCAACGGTCGCCGTCATCTGCGGATGCTGGCGGAGGCAGGGCTCAACACCGTGCACCTGCTCCCCGTCTTCGACTTCACGTCGATCGAGGAGGACCCCGCCCTCCAGGAGATGCCCGATCCCGGCTACCTGGCAGCACTCTCGGCACGCGAGCCCGCGGGCGAGCAGCAACAGCAACTGGTCTACGCGGCCTCTAGGCGTGGCGCCTTCAATTGGGGCTATGACCCGTGGCACTTCATGACGCCCGAGGGGTCATACGCGCGCCCCGCCGCAGCCGCTCACGGGGGGCAACGGGTCGCGCAATGCCGCGAGATGATCGGCGCCTTGCACGCGACCGGCCTGCGCGTCGTCCTCGATCAGGTCTATAACCACACCACCGACTCAGCCTTGTTCCGCTCCTCGGTCCTGGACCGCATCGTGCCTGGCTACTACCACCGGCTCGGTCCGTCGGGTGGCGTCGAGACTTCCACCTGTTGCCAGAACCTAGCGACCGAGCACCTGATGACCGAGAAGTTGATGGTGGATTCCTGCGTGCTCTGGGTGCGGCACTACCGCGTCGATGGCTTCCGGTTCGATCTCATGGGCCACCACAGCCGACACAACCTCGAACGGGTCCGGGCGGCCCTCGACGAGCTGAGACCGGAGACCGACGGCGTCGATGGCCGTGCGGTCACTCTTTACGGTGAGGGCTGGAACTTTGGCGAGGTCGCCGGCAATGCGCGTTTCTTCCAGGCGGTGCAGGGCCAGCTCGACGGCACCGGGATCGGGACCTTCAACGACCGGCTCAGGGACGCCGTTCGCGGCGGGAGCGTCCAGGACGACGATCCGCGCGACGAGGGCGGGTTCGCGACCGGGGGAGCCGACCCTCTTCATACCGATCAGCTCCAGGTCGGACTCGCCGGCGGGCTGTCCGATATCGCCTTCCGATCTGCGGTGGATGGGCGCCCAGTCACCGGTCACAGCGTGCCCTACGGCGGATCACCTACGGGCTACGCCACCGAGCCCGACGAGGTCGTCAACTACGTCGACGCCCACGACAACGAAACGTTGTGGGACACGCTCGTGCTCAAGCTCGCCCCGGACACGCCGATGGCAGCGCGCATCCGTCGCAACACCCTCGCCCTGGCCACCGTCACCCTCTCGCAGGGCATTTCGTTCTGGCACGCTGGCGCGGAACTGCTGCGGAGCAAGAGTCTGGACCGCAACAGCTATGCCTCGGGGGACTGGTTCAACCATCTTGACTACACCCAGCGTGACAACGGGTTCGCCCGCGGTCTGCCGCCGAAGCCGGACAACGGTCGTCGCTGGTCCGCGATGGTTCCGCTCCTGTCGGACCCAACCCTGCGCCCTTCCCCGGCTGACATCGGCCTGGCGAGCGGCTGCGCCCTCGACCTGCTGCGACTGCGTCGGGACCTCCCGCTGCTGCGGCTCGGGCGCGCCGAGCAGATCTTGTCCAAAGTCACGTTCCCGTGCTCGGGGACCTCAGGCGGGCGCCGCGACGTCGTCGTCATGCTCATCGACGACGCGTCCGACCAGCAGATCGACCCTGACCATTCGGGGGTGCTCGTGGTCCTCAACGCCTCGACAGACAGCGTCAGGCAGGAGGTGCCAGGGCTGGCCGGCCAGTCCTGGACGCTCAGCGACGTGCAGCAGGAGGGGGTTGACCCGGTCACTCGAGACACTCGCTGGGACCGGGCCGCCGGCACGGTGACCGTGCCGGGTCTGACCGCTGCCGTTTTGGTGCGCTACCGCTGAAGGTCGCGGGAGGACTCAGCGTCGGGGGCGACGGTCCACCGGGAGCGCGCACGTGTAGACGACGACCCGCTTGGCCTGGGGGTTGCCCTGCCCCACGCGGCGGTAGCGGTCCATGACCTCCATCAGCTCGGCCCGCATCGCGGTGGCCTGCTCGGCCGTGACCTGCACCGCGTGGTCCTCGAGCCCGCAGACCTCGCGCCAGGTCTGATCCCACCGGTCCCGCTCGTGAACCCACGCCTGGGCGCGCTCGCCGAAGTGGGCGAGGTAGTCCATCGCCAACCAGTCGGCGGCCAGCGCGTCGTCGTCGTCGAGCGGCGCGTCGTCGGAGAAGCCGGACCTGGTGACGCGGTCAGGTGTCACGGCGGCGCGCCATACCCGTCGCCGGCCGGTGCCAGCACCGGTGTCCTCGACCAGGCCCACTGCCTCCAGGCGACGCAGGTGGTATGACGTGGCGCCCGTGTGGGTGGACAGCGCCACCGCGAGCTCGGTCCCGGTGGCATCGCCGTGCACCCGCAGCTCAGCCAGCAGACGGCTGCGCAAAGGGTGGGCGAGCATGCGCAGCGCCCCGGACTCGGTGCTCACCTGATCACATCCTCACGATGCTCATGCCCTCTTCGACTCCGAAGAGGTCGACAGCGCAGAGTCTCGCGTGTCTTCGGCTCGGGCAGTCTCTGGATTAGAGGCGAGGAAGGCGTTGAGCCAGCGCGCCTGCGGGTCGGCATCGACGAGGATCGCCTTGACGAGCAAGGTGGCCGGCAGCGCAAGGAGTGCTCCGATGGGTCCGAGGACCCAGGCCCACACGATCAACGACAGGAAGGTCACGGTGGGCCCGACACCGACGGCGTCGCCGGTGAACTTGGGCTGGATGATCGTCTGGATGCCGAAATTGAGGACGGTGTAGGCGATGAGCGTGAACAACGCATTCATCGGTCCGTTGGCCAACAGGGCCATGAGGGTCGGTGGGACCAGGCCGATGACGAAGCCGACATTGGGGATGTAGTTGGTGATGAAGGCGAGCACGCCCCACGCCAGTGCCAGGGGAACGCCGAGCCAGATCAGCGCGACCACGTCCAGGACCGCGACGATGAGGCCGAAGATCGTGGTGACGACCCAGTAGCGGCGGACGCCCTGGCCGAACGCGGTCAGCGCGGTCGCGAGGCGCGGATGCTGCTCGCGGACCAGCTGCAGCCGGCGCGTAGCGCTCAGGGAGTCGACCATGAGGAAAAAGAGCACGATGGCGGCGGTGCCGAGCAGACCGAGGATGCCGCCCACATTGCCCAGGATGCCGCCCAACGCACCGATGATGGCCTGCGGGTTGAGCGCGTCGCGGAGCTGGCTGATGATCGCGTCTTCCTTGATCCCGAAGCGGGACAACAGATCTAGTCCTTGGTTGTAAAGACTTTCGAACTCGGCCTGATAGGCGGGCAGTTCCTGCACCATCTGCGCGATCGACCACCCCAGTGCCCAGAAGAAGGCGACCAGGAAGGCGAAGACCGCAGTGCCGGTGATGAAGGCGGCCAGGGGTCCCGGAAGGCCCTTGCGAGACAGGGCCACCTGCAGGGGCGCCGCGGCCACCACGAGGTTCAGCGCCAGAAAGACCGGCCCGATGTAGTTTCGTAACTCGTGCAAGCCAAGCAAGACGGCGAAGGCCAGCGCGAGACCGAGGAGCACGAGGATCGCGCGCGGGGTTCGGGCCGGTGTGGCGCCACTTGGTGACGCGGTCGCGACGTCGGTCCGGGGGCTGGGGCTCGCTGGTGCGCGACGCTGGGCTCGGCGGTGGCGCAGGCGTGGGATGACGGGCATGCAGGCTCCCCTTGGATCGGACTCATCGGTGCTCGACAAGGCTAGAGCATCGCCTTCCTATGCACAATCATTGTGCATGAGGCGGGCCAACGAGCGGGCGCACACTCCTCCATACCGTCTCTGACCTGCACTGATCTCAGATTTGGGAGCGTGCTGCGGCCTCGGTAAACTAGAACAGTTGCCTACCCATCCACCTACGAAGGTTTGCATCGTGCGTACGTACACCCCTAAGCCCGGCGATATCACTCGCGCCTGGCACGTCATCGACGCGACGGACATCGTCCTCGGCCGACTGGCGTCCCAGACTGCGATCCTCCTGCGCGGCAAGCACAAGACCATCTATGCCCCGCACATGGACACCGGTGATTTCGTCATCATCATCAACGCCGAGAAGGTCGCCCTCACCGGCGCCAAGCTCGAGAAGAAGAAGGCCTACCGCCACTCCGGTTACCCGGGTGGTCTGCGAGCCACCAGTTATGAGGAGCTGCTCGAGAAGCACCCCACCCGTGCGGTGGAGAAGGCCATCACGGGCATGCTCCCCAAGAACTCGCTCGGTCGCGCGCAGCTGCGCAAGTTGAAGGTCTACGCGGGTGGAGATCACCCGCACGCTGCTCAGCAGCCTGTCCCGTTCGAGATCTCCCAGGTCGCGCAGTAAGGAAGGTTCGCGCAGATGACTGACACCAACACCGACGTGGAGACCGTGGAGTTCGACGAGAACTCCGTCTCCGAATACACCACCGAGTCCGAGACCCCGGTCGAGGCGGCCGCACGGCCGACCGCGTCCGCCCCAGGTGCCGCCACCGGTCGCCGCAAGCAGGCCGTGGCCCGCGTGCGCATCGTCCCCGGCACCGGCGAGTGGAAGATCAACGGCCGCACCCTGGAGGACTACTTCCCCAACCGGGTGCACCAGCAGATCTGCAACGAGCCGTTGACGGTCCTCGAGCTGGACGGCGCGTATGACGTGCTTGTCCGCGTGCACGGCGGCGGTCCTTCCGGCCAGGCCGGTGCGATCCGCCTGGGCGTGGCCCGCTCGCTCAACGGGATCGACCCGGAGCTGAACCGCCCCAGCCTGAAGAAGGCTGGCCTGCTGACCCGCGATGCTCGCGTCCCGGAGCGCAAGAAGGCCGGTCTGAAGAAGGCACGTAAGGCGCCGCAGTACAGCAAGCGCTGATCGGTTGACGGTCGGCTCGACCGCGAAGGCCTGGTGGGTGCTGCCCGCCGGGCCTTCGTCGTCCCAGGGTGTGGAGCACGAGCGGCGGGCCCGCCTCGTAGGCGCCGGTGAGGCATAATCACGGTGGCCCTATCGGCAGGACGAGGAGAAGTGAGATGGCACGACTTTTTGGCACCGACGGGGTGCGAGGCCTCGCGAACAAGGACATCACCGCCGAGCTGGCGTTGAACTTGAGTGTGGCGGTGGCGCATGAGCTCCAGGGGCAGGGCAAGTTCGGTGGGCACCGGGCTACGGCCGTGGTCGGTCGTGACCCCCGTGCCTCTGGGGAGTTCCTCTCGGCGGCGGTGATGGCCGGCCTGGCTTCCGCGGGCGTCGACGTGCTCGATGCTGGGGTGCTGCCGACGCCGGCCATTGCCTATCTGACCCGGCGGATGAACGCCGAGATGGGGGCCATGCTCTCGGCTTCGCACAACGAGATGCCTGACAACGGCCTCAAGTTCTTCGCTCGCGGCGGGCACAAGTTGGCCGACGAGATCGAGGACCGGATTTCTGGCCGGGTCGGCAATGACTGGGACCGTCCCACCGGCGCAGCGGTCGGCCGCATCCGCCCCTTCTCGCGCGGGGCAGAGTTCTACATCGACCACTTGCTCCGGGCGGTGCCCGGAAGGCTCGATGGTCTGCGGATCGTTATCGACGCCGCCCATGGCGCGGCGTCCGTGGTCGGCCCGGAAGCGTTCCGTCGTGCGGGAGCCACCGTCGACGTCATCGGCGGTGCCCCGGACGGGCTCAACATCAACGAGGACGCGGGCTCGACCCACCTGGGCAACCTGCAGGAGGCCGTGCGGCTCCGTGGCGCCGACATGGGGGTGGCCTTCGACGGCGACGCCGACCGCTGCCTGGCGGTCGATGCGCAGGGGGAGCAGGTCGACGGAGACCAGATCATGGCGATCCTCGCGGTAGCGCTGCACGAGACCGGCAAGCTCAATAACGACACTTTGGTCGCCACCGTGATGAGCAACCTCGGCCTGATCAAGGCGATGGAGCGTGAGGGGATCCACGTCGTGCAGACCGCGGTGGGTGACCGTTACGTACTTGAGGAGATGCGAGGCCACGACTTCTCACTCGGTGGTGAGCAGTCCGGTCACGTCATCATGCTCGACCACGGCACCACCGGCGACGGCGTGCTGACCGCGCTGGCCCTGGCGGCGCGTGTCGTATCCTCTGGCACGCCCCTCAGTGACCTGGCCGGGGTCATGGCGCGCCTCCCGCAGGTGTTGATCAATGTCACCGGCGTGGACAAGCATCGCGTCGAGTCCGATGAGGTCCTCGCAGCTGAGCTCGCCAGGGTCACTGCTGAGCTCGGCGCTGAAGGACGGGTGCTCCTGCGCAAGTCCGGGACCGAGGCGCTGGTGCGTGTCATGGTCGAGGCGGACACGGAGTCGCGCGCCCTCGGGTATGCCGACCACCTCGCTGAAGTCGTCGCTCAACGTCTGGCGCTCTGAGCGAGCCCGGTCACTGGCACCAGGCGGACTGGCGGTTCTGAGAGTCGTTGATCTCACGCCTTTTGCGGGCTCAAAGCGTGCTTGTCGCTGCGCTCTCCTGCGCCTGGGAGGCCTCCTGCAACTGCTCTTCGATCTGGTCGAGGAGATCCTCGACGGCCTCGAGCCCGTCGACCGGGCCACCGGCCAGCAGTCCGTCCGCGCCGAGCACGACTGCGCTGGGGCTGGAGCCCGCCGCCAAGGCCTGGTAGGCCCGGGCGCCTGGATCCCACCAGACGTCCGCCAGCCCGTCCAACTGGGGAGCGCTGAAGGGCGAGTCGGTGGCGAAGATCAGGTGGACGCGAAGCTGGGGGAGTCGTTCCCGCCACGCGGGCAGGCGGTCGATGCTGGACAGGGTCGTCCCGCACCAGCAGTTCACCAGCACCAGAAGCTGCGCACCGGTGCGGGCAAGATGGCGCAGGTTGACGACCTTGTTGTCCCTGTCCAGCAGCACGGCGTCGGGGATACTCACCCGGACGTAGTCGTCTTCGTCCAACTCCATCGCCTCGTCGATCTGCGGGGAGTGCTGTCGTCGGCTGGTCGGGGTGGATCCACTGGAGCCGAGGATCATCACCGCGACCGCGGCCAGAGCCAGCGCGAGCACCGACCACAGGAGGTCGTTGCGGGTAAAGTCCAGGACGAGCGCCCCCGCGGCCGGTCCGAGCACCGCCAGCGTGGCCGCCACGACGGCCAGGGCCACGAGCAGGGTGTTGCGCGCCACCGTGCGACCGTTGATCCGGTGGTCACCAATCTGCCCGAAGCAACCGCAGGTGGGGCGAGGGTCAAAGCCCATCGCCCGGACGACTACCACCCAAAATCCGATGAAGAGCGCGAGCGCGAGAAGCGCGCCGGCACGGTAGGTGGCCAGCCACGGGGTGAGGAGGAGCGCCGCTGTCACGAACTCGCCGGCGATGAGCAGGCGCGCCGCCCCGCGGGACTGCAGGAATGCTGGGAGGCGGAGCATCCGCATGACGGCGTGGGTCGAGTCCAGGCTCTGGGATTTGGCTATCCCGCTGAGGATCAGGACGGCCGCCAACGTGAGGGGCGCGAGCGCAAGAGCAGTGGGCATGATGCCCAGAATACGTGACGTGTCAGGTCAGTCGGACGTCCTCAGATGACCTGAGTCAGGAGACCGTTGTCGACGTCGTACATGAACCCGCCGGCCTGGGCGCGGCCGGCGATCAACGGGTGGCTGGTCACGCGGCGGACATCCTCCATCAAGGTCGCACGCTGGTCGGCCACCACGTGGAAGTGCTGCCACCATGCGGGCTGGCCGGAGAGTTCGGACACCTTCTCGCGGAGCTGGTTCTCCGTCATCTGGGACATCGCGCACTTGGTGTGCGGGACGACCAGGATCCTGCTCACGTTCAGGAGGTGCACGCCCAGCACCAACGCCTCCAGCGCTGCCTCAGTGACGCGGCCACCAGGGTTGCGGAAGATCTTCGCGTCACCATGAGTCAGACCGATCATGTGCAGCGGCTCGATCCGTGAGTCCATGCAGGTCACGATGGCGACCCCGGCTTTGGCGATGCCGTCGAAGCCGGACAGATCGTGGTGCGCGGCGTAGTTGACATTGGCCTGGAGCAGATCGGCAAACTCGGCGCCCTGCGGGGTGGACTCGGGTGCGGTGCTGGACGTGGTCATCTCAACTTCCTCAGGGAGGGGGGCCAGGCTCCTGGTAGTGGTCCAGGACGCGGCAGGTGATGAGGCCAGGGTAGACCTGTGCCCGGTCAGGCTAGTTCGGCCCTCGTGGGTGCTGCTGCCCCGGCACGGCCGACCGTGTAGGCGGCGGTGGCGCAGGCTCGCTGCAGCGCCGGCGCGATGTCTTCCAGGTCGGCTCGCTGCAGACGCTCCCGGGCCTGTGGTGAGCCGAGGAGTTCCGCGTCCAGCAGCCCGGACAGCAGCCCTGCCATAAAGGAGTCACCCGCCCCGACGGTGTCCACGACCGACACCGTGGTCGGCTCCAGCTCGATGGTTACCGCTGCTCTGCTCAGGTGCACCACCGCGCCTTTTTCACCGCGGGTCACGATGACGAGCTCGGGACCGAGCCGCCCCCAGAGGTAGACGACGTCTGCCACCCCGGCATCGCCATACAGCCACTCCACGTCCTCCAGGCTGGCCTTGACCACGTCGCTGCGGCCGATGCAGTCCTCGATCCGCCCACGGCTGTCCTCTGGTCGGCCCATGATCGTGGGCCGGCAGTTGGGATCGTAGGAGACGGTCGCGCAAGCGCGCGCCTGGGCCATCAGATCGACGATGACGCTGCCTCCGGGCTCCAGGGTGGCGGCGATCGAGCCCGTGTGGAGATGGCCGATCCCGCGCAGGTCTTGCGGCCCGACCTCCCAGGCCAGGTCGAAGTCGTAGGTGGCGATGCCGTCGGCATCCAGGTGCGCTGTCGCCGTCGAGGTGCTCGGGGCCTGGGTGGACCCGGGCGTCAGCACGACGTCGGCATCGAGCAGGTGCTCTCGCACCCGCACCCCGAGCTCGTCCTGCGCGAGGTAGGCCGTGAGGCGGCTGTCGTGGTCCAGCGCGGCCAGCCCGATGGCGACATTGGCGGGGGAGCCGCCGACGTGCGAGGTCGGCTCGCCCTCCCCGTGCGGCACGACGATATCGACGAGCACCTCACCGATCGTCAGGACGGAATGCTGCTCGCTGGGGTGCGTCATGCCAAGGCTCCTGGGCGCCTCAGTGCTGGCCTTCGGGGGAGAGCGCGTCAGCGATCTGCGCCACTTTGTCGAGGCGGTGGTGGGAGGTGATCTCACGGATCGTGCCGGACTTGGAGCGCATGACCAAGGAGTTGGTGACAGCCGTGCCCGAGCCATAGCGCACGCCGCGCAACAGCTCACCGGTGGTGATGCCAGTCGCCACGAAGAAGCAGTTGTCGCCGGTGACCAAGTCGTCGGTGGACAACACCCGATCCAGGTCGTGCCCCGCATCGATCGCGCGCTGCCGCTCGTCGTCATCCTTGGGCCACAGCTTGCCTTGGATCACGCCGCCCATCGCCTTCATGGCACACGCCGTGATGATCCCCTCGGGGGTGCCGCCGATGCCGATGAGCATGTCGACGGAGGACTCTTCGCGCGCCGCCGCGATAGCGCCAGCGATATCACCGTCAGTGATGAAACGCAGCCGCGCCCCCGCCGCGCGCACTTCCTCGGTGTAGGCCTGGTGCCGCGGGCGGTCCAGCATGATGACCGTGAGGTCCTCGATGTAACGCTTCTTGGCGCGCGCGATGCGGCGGAGGTTCTCTTTGATCGGGAGGCGGATGTCCACCCGGTCGGCGACGTCCTGACCCACAACCAACTTGTCCATGTAGAACACGGCGGAAGGGTCATACATGGTGCCGCGCTCCGAGACCGCCATCACGGCGATGGAGTTGTCCATGCCCTTGGCAGTCGGGGTGGTGCCATCGATGGGGTCAACCGCCACGTCCACCTGCGGACCGGTGCCGTCACCGACCTGCTCGCCGTTGTAGAGCATCGGCGCTTCGTCCTTCTCGCCTTCGCCGATGACGACGATGCCGTCCATCGACACCTGGGAGATGACCTTGCGCATCGCCTCGACAGCAGCATTGTCCGCGAGGTTCTTGTCTCCACGACCGACCCAACGGCCAGCGGCCAACGCAGCAGCCTCGGTGACGCGGACGAGTTCCATCGCCAAGTTGCGATCGGGGATGACCTGCTCGGTGCTGGGGCGGGTGGGCCTGTCCGTGGCCATGCGGGACTCCTTGGTTCGCAGGTAGAAGCGATTGACGGTCAGCCTAGCGGTCAACGGAACAGGGAGGTCGGAAGGGATGCGACGATAGAGCGGTGACAAGCGCATCTTCGGACCGCATCCCCCCGCCCTCCGCGCCGGAGCCGGTGGAGGACAAGAGGAGCAAGCGGCTGGCCTCCTACACGGTGCGCAACATGGTCTTCTCCGTTCTCGCCGTCCTGGCCCTCGTTCTCGCGTGGTGGGCGCTGACCTTCAACCCGGCGGAATCCCAGCGTCGCCCACCGGAGGTGACGCAATCGGCGACCTATGCCGTGGACGAGGCACCCTGGCCCGTGTGGGTTCCGGAGCCAGGGGAGAGTTGGACGCCCACTGTCGTCTGGTATGAGCCTTTCGAAGGAGCCCAGACGTGGCACATCTCCTACGTTTCCCCAGACGGTGAGTATGTGGCGCTCCACCAGGCTGCCGACGTCACGTCCGCATGGAAGGGCGAAGTGCTCAAGGGAGCCGAAGAGGTCGGCACGCTGACCATGAGCGGCCCGGACGGCGCGCAGACCTGGACGGAGTGGAAGGGTGCACCGCAGAGCAACGCCGAACGCGGCTACGTCCTGGGTCCGCAGGCTACGGGTGGCACGACCGTCGTGCTGCACGGCACGGCATCGCAGAGTGAGTTCGAGGAGTTCTTGGCGACGGTGCTCGCCCGCGACTGAGCGGCACCTCCTGCCCCCGCCCCCTCAGTCCTCGATGTCGCTGGAGCCCTTCTCCTGCCCAGCTGACCCGGCCGAGTCAGCAACGTCGGCGTCCGAGTCTCCATTGAAGTCCCCGTCCACGTCGTTGACCAAATCGCTGGCTGGGTCCTCCTCACCCACCGCACGCTCGTCTACCTCCGATTTGGCGCTCACCCGGTCCAAGCGTTGCTGCGCGACGTCGAGTTTGTCCTGGCAGTGCCGGGCGAGTTCCTCGCCTCTCTCCCACAGGAGCATAGATTCCTCGAGCGGCACCTTTCCAGATTCGATCCGCGCCACGACGGACACCAGTTCATCGCGTGCGGCCTCATAGCTCAGGTCAGTGACCGGAGTCGGCTGGTCGGTGGGGCTGGTCTGGCTCATCCGGCCAGCCTAACGGCCAGCTCTCTTCGAGCCGGGTCGCCGGCACGGGGAGCGGCTGAACGCTCAGGCGGAGACGGGGCGGACCGCAAAGTCGCCGCGCGCCACGGTGACGCGCAACAGTTCGGTGGTCTCGACGTCCGCACGGTCCCGCACGATGGCGCCATCGGCGTGCCGGATCACGGCGTAGCCGCGCTCCAGCGTGTGCGCAGGAGAGACGGCGCGCAGGTGGCGAAGGAGACCGTCAGTCCGATCCACCTCACGGAGCACGAGGTCAGCGAGCCGGTCCCGCCCTCGGCGGGACAGGTCGTGCACGTCAGCGCGGTGCTGCGCGACGATCCCGGCGCGGTCGGCCATGACAGGGCGACTCATCAGCGCCTGGAGGCGCTCCCGCTCCCTACCGATGCGGCGCGTCAGCGCGACCCGTGCGCGCTGGCCAGCCGTGGCCAGCCCACGGAGCTCGGCGGCGATCTCCGGCACGATGGCAGCAGCCGCGTGGGTAGGGGTGGAGGCGCGCAGATCTGCGACGAAGTCGATCAACGGGTTGTCGGTTTCGTGCCCTATCGCTGAGACCACCGGGGTCTGGGTCGCCGCGACCGCTCGCACGAGGGTTTCGTTACTGAACGGCAGCAGATCCTCAAAGGCGCCACCTCCGCGGGCGATGACGATGACCTCGACGTGCGGGAGGGCATCGAGCTCGCGAAGGGCGCCGGTGACACCCCGGACGGTGTCGGCTCCCTGCACCGCGACCGCCCTGATCTCAAAGGCTGCGGCTGGCCAACGTCGGCGGACGCCGGCGAGCACGTCGCGCTCGGCCGCAGTGTTGCGACCGACGATGAGGCCGATGCACCGCGGCAAGAAGGGCAGCGGGCGTTTGCGGGCAGGGTCAAAGAGACCCTCGCTGCGCAGCACAGACTTTAGGTGCTCCAACCGCGCGAGGAGCTCACCGACGCCGACGTGGCGCATCTGGCGGGCCTCGAGCTGGAGACTGCCCCGCTTGGTCCAGAAGGTGGGTTTGGCGTGCACGACCACCCGCGCCCCCGGCGCCGGCGGGCTGGGCATCGCGTCCAGGGCGCCGACCGGGATCGCCACCGACAGCGACATGTCGACGTCGGTGTCGCGCAGCGTCAAGAATGCGGTGGTCAGCCCCGGTCGGCGGTTGAGCTGGACGATCTGGCCTTCGACCCACAGCGGTGACATCTTGGCGACATAGTCGCTCATCTTCATCGAGAGCGTACGCACGGGCCAGGGCGAGGACGCCGTGGTGTCCCGAGCGGTGGGCGGCAACGAGGGCATGGTCACCGCACTAGCCTAGGCACGGTGAACGACAGCCCTGTGCTACCGCGCCTCGTGCTGGTCCACGGGACGCGGATGAACAGCGCACAGTGGGACCCTTATCGCACCTTGATGCACGATGCCGAGGTGGTGGCGATAGACCTGCCTGGGCACGGCGTCAGGGTCGGCGAAGAGTTCACCACAGACGGGGCGGTCGCCGCGATCTCGGCTGCGGTGGACGGGCGGGCACCCGACCAGCCGGTTGTCCTCGCCGGACACAGCCTCGGCGGCTACATGGCGAGCGTGTATGCCGCGCGCCATCCGGACGTCCTCGACGTGCTCGTGCTGATCGGCGCCACCGCAGACCCGGTCGGACCGCTGACCGCCGTCTACCGGGGGTTCGCCGCGATCCTGCCCCGCGTTGGCCCCGAGCGCATGGCGCGCGTGGCCAATGCCGTCATGCGTGGCCTAGGAGCCAAGGGCCAGGCGGCTGACGTGCTGCCGGACGGTTCGGCCTATGCGGCTCTTCCGGCCGCCTGGGAGGCGGTGATCGCAGACTGTGGACCCGGCCTGCTGCAGGGGGTGCGGTGCCCGGTCTTCCTGGTCAACGGTCAGTGGGACCAGATGCGGGTGCACGTGCGTCGGTATGCCGCCCTCACGCCATACCCGAGGGTGGTGACCGTCCCGCATGCCACCCATCTGATGCCCAGCACCCACGCGCCCCAGGTCGCGGCGCTCCTGCAGGAGGCAGTCGGCCTCGCTTCCTTCAGGGGCCGTCCAGCCCCGCGGCCTACGATGGAGGGGTGACCACGACAACTCCTGACCACCGTCCGACCGAGATGAGTGCACCCGCTCCCGGCCAGCCGGGAGCCAAAAGAGTGCTGTTGGCAGCGCCTCGCGGCTACTGCGCCGGGGTCGACCGCGCTGTCATCACCGTCGAGAAGGCGCTCGAGTTGTACGGCCCGCCGGTCTACGTACGCAAGGAGATTGTGCACAACAAGCATGTCGTGGTGACCCTGGAGAAGCGTGGCGCGATCTTCGTCGACGAGACTGATGAGGTGCCCGAGGGGGCCCGCGTCATCTTCTCCGCGCACGGGGTGAGTCCGGCGGTGCACGAGGAGGCCCGTGTGCTCAACTTGCGGACCATCGATGCGACCTGCCCGCTGGTGACCAAGGTGCACCGCGAGGCGGTCCGCTTCGCGGACGACGATTACGACATCCTGCTCGTCGGCCACGAGGGCCATGAAGAGGTCGAGGGCACGACGGGTGAAGCGCCGGAGCACATCACCCTCGTCGAGAGCCCGGCCGACGTCGAGAAGGTCCAGGTGCGGGACCCGGCGAAGGTCGTGTGGCTCTCGCAGACCACGCTGTCCGTCGATGAGACCATGGAGACTGTCCGCCGGCTGCGGGAGAAGTTCCCGCTGTTGCAGGACCCGCCCAGCGACGACATCTGCTATGCCACTCAGAACCGCCAGGTAGCCGTGAAGAAGATGGCCGCCGAGTGCGACCTGATGATCGTGGTCGGATCGCAGAATTCCTCCAACTCCAAGCGCCTGGTCGAAGTCGCACTGGAGTACGGCACTCGCGAAGGGCACCTCGTGGATTACGCCGACGAGATCGACGCGGCCTGGCTCGACGGGGTGACCACGGTCGGGGTGACGAGCGGGGCGAGCGTGCCGGAGGTGCTGGTGCGGGACGTGCTCGACTGGCTCGCCGAGCGCGGTTTTGAGGACGTCCAGGCCGTCACGGCCGCCGAGGAGTCCATCATCTTCTCCTTGCCCAGCGAGCTCCGACGAGACCTCAAGGCTGCGGGGCACGACACCAAGGTGCGCTACGACCCGGGCTCGGTGCCGGCCGCCCTCCACTGAGGCGCACCGGAGCGCCACATGGTCACGATGTGGTCAAGTCACGGTTAGATAACGATCCTGTCTCGCACCTCGATGGACGGCGTCAAACCCAACGCGTGCCCGCGCGTAGCACACGAGCCTGGGTAGGGGTCGCTGCCGCTTGATCTCCGTTCGGGGCGTGCCTAAGTTCGGCTGGACAGTGAAACCCACATCTCTTTGGGAGGCACGACCATGCTGACAACGAACCACCGCACCCGCCTCATCGCCGTCATCGCGGCGGCCGGGCTCGCCCTGACTGCGTGCGGCGGCGGCGACGCTGACGCTGATGCCGACGGCCTTGGCCTGATCGACGACGACACCCTGGTCGTGGCCATGAGCGGGGAGTTTCAGCCGTTCAGCTACCGCGACGGGAATGACCTGACCGGCTTCGACCACGACATCGGCGCTGCCGTTGCCAAGGAGATGGGGCTGGAGTACAAGACCGAGACCGGCGCGTTCGATACTCTGATCGGTGGGCTCAAGGCGCATCGGTACGACGTCTTGATCGCCTCGATGACGCCCACCCCGGAGCGATCCGAGCAGGTCGTCTTCACTGACGGCTATTACACCTCAGGCGCGCAGGCCTTCGTGGCGGAGGGCGTGGAGTGCAGCGCGCCGCAGGACCTGGACTCCCCTTCGATCGGGGTCGCGGCGGGCACGACCTACAACGATTTCCTCGCGGACGAGGACTGGGTCGGCGAAATTCGCACCTTCTCCTCCGACATCACCGCGTTGCAGGACGTCGCCACCGGCCGGCTGGACCTCGGGATGACCGATCGTCTCGTGGGGCTGCACCAGATCAACGAGGCGGGGCTGCCCCTCGTGCAGTGCGGAGACCCGCTCTACACCGAGGAGCCGGCCTTTGCGGTCAACCTCGACCAGGGTGCACTCAAGGATGAGCTCAACGTCGCGCTGGCCGCGATCAAGGCGGACGGCACTTACGCGGAGATCAGCCAGAAGTACTTCGGCGTCGACATTTCGGGTAAGGCCGACGCCGACGATGAAGCTGCGACGACGGACTAGGGCAGGTCGGCCGTGAGCGACTTCCTGGCCATCTTTACCCAGTACGCACCTTTGTTCCTCGAGGCGTCCTGGGTGACGCTGCGGCTCAGCGCCGCAGCCATCGTCATGGCGATGTTCCTCGGCTCTCTCATCGCCGCGATGGCGATGGGCCGGGTCCGGGCGCTGCGCTGGATCGCCACCGCGTATATCGGTCTGGTCCGCGGGACCCCGCTGATCACCCAGATCTTCATCATCTACTTCGGCCTGGTGGCCATCGTGGCGCTGCCCGCGTTCTGGGCTGGCGCACTGGCCCTGGCGTTCCACAACTCCGCCTATATCGCCGAGATCATCAGGTCTGGCTTCCAGGCCGTGCCCAGCGGTCTGACCGAGGCGGCCCGGTCTTTAGGTATGTCACGGACCAAAACCCTCAAGCGGGTGCAGGCGCCGCTGGCCCTGCGCACCACCTTGCCGGTGCTCGGCAACCAATACATCATCGCGATCAAGGACTCCTCGCTGGTGTCATTCATCGGAATGACCGAGCTTTTTCAGACCTCCCGCAATGTGGCGTCCTCCACCTATCAGGAATTGACGGCATACATCATCGTGGCTCTCTACTACCTGGTCATCGTGCTGGCTCTCACCGCAGTGGTGAACTGGCTCGAACACCGTCTTAGCGCGCACCGGAGGCCGGCGACATCATGAGCGAACCCATCGTGGAAATGCGCGACATCGTCAAGCGCTTCGGCAGCACCGTCGTCCTGGACGGCGTCGACCTGGAGGTCGACGAAGGCGAGGTGGTGACCCTGATCGGTCCCTCGGGTGCAGGCAAGAGCACGCTCTTGCGCTGCGTGAACGGGCTGGAGCGGATCTCGGAAGGCTCGATCAAGGTCGCGGGCGAGGAGTTGCGGTATGACGAGCGACACCTCAACCGCGTCCGCTCGAGGATCGGGATGGTCTTCCAGGCGTTCAACCTCTTCCCGCACGTCACCGTCCAGGAAAATGTCTCGATGGCCCAGCGTGAGGTGCTGGGCCGCGGCAAGGCAGAGGCCCGCGAGCGCACCCAGCAGTTGTTGGAGCGGGTCGGGCTGGGCGCGAAGGCGAGCAGCTATCCCGGGAACCTATCCGGTGGCCAGCAGCAACGGGTGGCGATCGCGCGGGCACTGGCCATGGACCCCGCGGTGATGCTCTTCGACGAGCCCACTTCCGCCCTTGACCCTGAACTCGTGGGGGAGGTGCTTCAGGTCATGCGGCAGCTCGCCGACGAGGGAATGACGATGATGGTCGTCACCCACGAGATGAAGTTTGCCCGGCAGGCGGCTGACCGGGTCGTTCTCCTCGCCGATGGAGGAATCGCCGAGCAAGGCCCACCCGCGCAGGTCCTGGACGATCCCAGCACGGATCGAGGACGTGCCTTCATGGGCCTGCTGGCCGAGAGCTGACGCTGGGCGGCAGCATCCGGAGGGCGCGAGGAAGATAATCGTAGGGAGGGCTTGACATCAGCCCGGCTCACCGCCACACTTCTGGCTAGCGGAAGTTCCCTTCCGCATCGTGAAAGATTTACGCAAAGATGCGAAGGAGAACCATGGCAGACGCACGTGCCGACGTCACGCTTGCCGGGACGCACCCGGTCGACGAGGTCCTACCCCTTACTCAGATGACGGTCTTCGGACTGCAGCACGTCCTGTCGATGTATGCGGGCGTGGTCGCCGTCCCGCTCATCGTGGGTGGTGCGCTGGGCCTGGACCTGAAGGACATGACCTATCTGGTCTCGGCTGCACTCTTCCTGGCCGGGCTCGCCACGCTCCTGCAGAGCATCGGCGTGTGGAAGATCGGTGCCCGCCAGCCGATCGTGCAGGGCACCTCCTTCGTCGCAGTCACCTCGATGATTGCCATCGGCCAGGCCGCTGGTGGAGGAGTCGACGGGATGCGCGCCATCTCTGGCGCGATCATCGTGGCTGGCGTGATCTGCTTCTTCCTCGCGCCGGTCTTCACCATGCTGCTGCGTTACTTCCCAGAGGTGGTGACGGGCACCGTCATCACGGTGATCGGCCTGGCGCTGCTGCCGGTCGGCATCAACTGGTCCGCTGGAGGCGTCGGGTCCGATGACTACGGCTCGATGAAGAACATCGGGATGGCTGGCGCCACCCTGCTGATCATCGTGCTCGTCTACCGCTTCCTGCCCGGCTTCTTCTCCCGGATCGCGATTCTGCTTGGTCTGTTGCTCGGCACGCTGCTGGCGATCCCCTTCGGGATGGTCGACTTCAGCCGACTGACCGGCGCGGGCTTCTTCCAACTCACCACGCCGTTCCACTTCGGCCTGCCGACCTTCCAGCTCAGCTCGATCATCGCAATGACCATCGTGATGCTCGTGATCATGACCGAGACGGTTGCCGACATCCTCGCCATCGGTGAGGTCATCGACAAGCCGGCTGACCGCGACACGGTCACGGGCGGCGTGCGCGCCGACATGCTCTCCAGCGCGGTCGCCGGAGTCTTCAACGTCTTCCCCATCAGCGCCTTCGCGCAGAATGTCGGCCTGGTGGCCATCACCGGGATCCGCAGCCGCTTCGTGGTCGCCGTCGGCGGTGTCATCCTGATCATCCTGGGCCTGGTCCCGGTCTTGGGGGCCGCCGTGGCTGCCGTCCCGCTGTCTGTCCTCGGTGGCGCTGGCATCGCGCTGTTTGGCACCGTCGCTGCCAGTGGCATCCGGACCTTGGCGAGCGTCGACTACGACGGCAACTCCAACCTGGTCATCGTGGCGGTCTCCATCGCGATGGGCATCATCCCGATCGCCGTCCCGACCTTCTGGGATGCGTTCCCCGAGTGGTTCGGCACGATCTTCCACTCTGGCATCACCTCCGCGGCGATCGCCGCCGTCGTGCTCAACGCGGTCTTCAACGTGTGGGGCAACAAGGAGGTTGACCGGGAAGGCCCGATCTTTGCCGAGGCACCGCCGCAGGGCGCGATCAACGTGCGCGATGAGGAGCGCATGGTGGGGCGTCGCTTCGACAGTGCCGACGGTGGACAGGGACGGGACGTCAACTTCCGCTCACGCCACTCGCACATCGAGCACCCTGACGAGAACGGCGACGGCCACCAGGGCTGAGGCAGCCCCGCCTACCCTGCTGCTCGCCCCGCACGTGCCGGCTGACCCACCGCCATGGTGGATCAGCCGGCGCGTGCGTCGTTCGGCGATGGCCTGGCGTCGTCAGCGTCGAGCACGGTCCCGTGCTCGATGGTCGGCAACGGTGAGCGCTGAGGGGTGAGAGAGTCCAGCTCCTCACCCAGGAGCTCGGCGCTGGTCAGCGGCCGTGGGGTGACGTCGAGGCCAGGCGTCGGGTCGAGGCGGTCCTGGGCGAGGCCGAGCTCTTCCATGCGGCGCGCCGTCACCAAGACCCTCGACTCGATGCTACCCACCAGCTGGTTGTAAGAATCAACCGAGCGGCGCAGCGCACCGCCCATCGAGCTCAGGTGTCGCCCCACTGTGCCGAGCCGCTGATGCAGCTCCGAGCCGAGTCGGAGCAGCTCAGCGGCGTTGGTCGAGAGGCTGTCCTGCTGCCAGGTCAACGCGGTGGCCCGGAGCATCGCCAGCAGAGTGCCGGGAGAGGTCAGCACCACCTTGCGGGACTGCGCATCGTCGTAGAGATCTGGCTCCGCTCGAAGGGCGGCGGCGAGGACGGCGTCACTGGGGACGAAGCAGATAACCAGCTCGGGGCAGGCATCAAAGGCGCTCCAGTAGTCCTTGCTCGCCAACCCCTCGACGTGGCCACGCAGTGCCGTTGCGTGTGCGCGCAACAGCTGGCCAACCTCGTGCGGGGGCAGATCATCACTCTGTGCCCGAAGGAAGGACGTCAGCGGCGCCTTGCTGTCGATGACCAGGCTCTTGCCGCCGGGGAGGTGGACCACCGCGTCGGGGCGCACTCGGACGTCGTGCCTGCTCACCCCGCTCACCTGCTCGTCGAAGTCACAGTGCTCGAGCATGCCGGGATGCTCGAGCACCCGGCGCAGCTGCACCTCGCCCCAGGTGCCGCGCACGCCGGAGGAGTTGAGGGCGCCGGAGAGCGCGGCCGTCTGGCGGTGCAGGGCCCGGGTCTGCTCGGCGACGTCAGCGAGCTGGACCCCGACCTCGCCGAACTGCTGCACCCGGTCACGCTCGAGCGTGCGCACCTGTTCCTCGACCCGGCGCAGGGTCTGGCCTAGCGGTGCTAGCTGCTGGGCCGCTTGCCGGTCCTCGTCCACAGTGTCGAGGAGGGCCTGCACCTGTTGCTCCAGCCCGTCTCGCTGCGCTTCTGACCGGGCTAGGTCGGCGGCCGCCGCCGAGCGCGCGAGCACCCAGCCCAGCGAGATCCCACCGAGGGTCGTGATCAGTGCGAGGGCTGCCGCCTGCCACCAAAGAAGCTCCATCACCGCAGCGTGCCAGCACACTCTGACACACCCTGGGGCACCCTCCTGCGCTGCTCGTGCTCGATCCCGTGCACCATCATGCCGCCCAAGCGATTGCACGCGGCGGGAGGCGGGCGGCCCAACCAGACCGGACGGGCGGTGTGGCCAGACCGGACGGGCGATGGTGTCCGCAGGAGAGTGACCTGCGCCCGAGGCGAGAAGCACTCCATACCGCCATTAGACTGTTGACCTCGTGGCACTCACCATCGGAATCGTCGGTCTCCCCAATGTCGGCAAGTCGACTCTTTTCAACGCGCTGACCAAGAACTCTGTGCTCGCTGCGAACTATCCGTTCGCGACGATCGAGCCCAACATCGGCGTGGTCCCGCTGCGCGACGTGCGCCTAGGTCGGCTGGCGGAGATCTTCGGCAGCACCAAGATCCTGCCCGCGACCGTGAGCTTCGTGGACATCGCCGGGATCGTGCGCGGCGCCAGCGAGGGGGAGGGGCTGGGCAACAAGTTCCTCGCCACCATCCGTGAGGCGGACGCGATCTGCCAGGTGGTGCGATCCTTCCGCGACGACGACGTGATCCACGTCGAGGGGAAGGTCAGCCCGCACGACGATATCGAGACCGTTAACACCGAGCTGGTGCTCGCAGATCTGCAGACGCTGGAGAACGCGGTGCCGCGGATGGAGAAGGACCTCAAGGCCAAGAAGATCGACAAGGCGCTGCTGGACACCGCTCTGGCTGCCCAAGCAGTGCTGGAGGCGGGGGACACCTTGTATGCAGCGGGCGCGGCAGCGGGTGTGGACCCGACCCTGGTCAAGAATCTCGGACTCCTGACGACAAAGCCCTTCCTCTACGTCTTCAACCTCGACGAGGATGGGCTGACTGACGTGGCGCTGCACGAGGAGCTAGCGGCATTGGTCGCACCGGCCGAGGCGATCTATCTCAACGCAAAGCTCGAGTCCGACCTGGCCGACCTCGACGAGGAAGAGGCACGTGAGCTGCTGGAGTCGGTCGGCGTCGACGAGCCCGGCCTGGATCAGCTGGCCCGGATCGGCTTCCACACGCTCGGCCTGCAGACCTACCTGACGGCTGGCCCCAAGGAGTCCCGTGCCTGGACGATCCGCAAGGGGTGGACCGCACCACAGGCGGCCGGGGTGATCCATACCGACTTCGAGCGCGGCTTCATCAAGGCCGAGGTTGTCTCCTTCGCCGACCTGGACGGGCTCGGATCGATGGCCGAGGCTAAGGCCGCCGGCAAGGTGCGGATCGAGGGCAAGGAGTACGTCATGGCCGACGGGGACGTGGTGGAGTTTCGATTTAACGTCTAGCGTTAATGATGCGCTCCGTTACACTCGCCTCGTGATCAGATCGTTCGGCAGCTCGGAAGCTCGGGCTGATTCATGCGGCGATGAGTGTCGAGGATCTCCGGATCCCTCCGGGGAACCGCATGGAGCGAGTCATCGGTGATCGCCGCGGACAGCACAGCATCCGAGTGAAAGCGGGGCATCCCCGCTGATACGGCGATCCGCTTGGCGCGATACTTCGGGACGTCCGAGGAACTCTGGATGAACCTGCAGTCGAACTACGAGCTGCGGCTCGAGCGCCGGGTGCTGCGTGACACGGTTGCCGCGATCACTCCGTTACAGGTCGCGTGAATGCCCGAGAGGTCGGGGAGGGCGAACTCCTGGTAGCGTTCGCCGACGTGATCGTCGGTTGGCCCAACCCCTCGACCGCACACATCGGTCTGTTGATGACAGATGGCGCGCGAGTGGGGCGAGGCCTCGGACGCGCGTTGCACACGGCCGTGGTGGAGAAACTCATCGCTGTCGACGACACTGTTCCGGATTCGGACACCGTCGCGTTCGTATGCACGATCGCCAACGGCGCTGCTTCACCAGCGGCGACGTAACCCATCTTTATCCAGAAGGGTTCCGCCAAAAATAGGTACCTACCGTACAACCGGGCAGTAACGGGCCCACGCAAGTTCTCCTGGGATCGGTGGCGGGAAGTCCTCATTTAGGCAATCGTCTGGAGTAAGTTAAATCCAAGCCCCTGATGCAGAAAGACTCGAAGGCTATGCACCACCCCACCCGAGCAATCCTTGCCACCGTAGCTATCGCCGCATTCACACTTCCGTTGACCGCCTGCGACAGGTGGAGTTCCAAGTGCGACACGAAGAGCACGTGCTCAATCACGATCCAAGGCGATCAATTCCACAACTTCCCACGGCCCTATGACAGCGACCACGGATTGCGCTCGGTGGACCGTATCCGCCTAGTGTCGGCAGTGACGAACGGCGAGGCGCACTTCCAGGCCGGCGGGGTAGAACCAACCTGCACCCAAGGCAGTAGCTTCACGATCGTCGACACGACGATCACCTGTGACGTAGTAGGAGATGACCGGGTCGAACTGACGACAGTTCGCCAGGATAGATAGCTACCCTGTGGCTCAGCCTCTTGCAGGAAGTTCTTCGCTTCCACGGGGAGCGAACTCCGGCTTCGAATCCCATGGAGTCGTACATGCCAGCGAACTCGAAGGCTGCTCTGCCATCGTTAGACGGGCAGTCTCTGGCGAAGTCGTGCATCGCGGCGACGCCTTTCATCACGATCGAAAGCGTCGAACTGCGTCCAGAGTTCGGCCACGGCCGGCTCCCATTGATCGATTGTTGCCGTCATGGCACTCCTTATACCGGGTGGCCAAGCCTCCTCGAACAGCGTTGAAGCGTGTGAGTTGTGCGTCGCCGTCGCAGGACAGCAAACCGACTCGCGCTGGGCCTCCTGCCCGCACGTGACCTAGGGTTCATCCATGACGAATCTTCAGGGTGCGGTTGTTTTGGTCGTTGGCGCGACCGGCGGGCTCGGCTCGCGCATCGCCGCTCTGCTGGAGCAGAACGGCGCCATCGTTGCCCGATCGTCCAAGTCTGCTGGGCACGATCTGCGCGCCCCCTCTGTGATTGCGGAGGTGCTTGATGCCACGAAGGCGGAGCACGGACGTCTTGACGGCCTCGTGGTCGCGTCGGGGGTGGTCGCCTTCGGCGCCGCATCAGATCTTGCCCCCGTCACGGTCGACGAACTCTTCGCGGTGAACGCGACCAGCGCGATCCAACTCATCGCCCAGAGCGAGCCCTACCTCGCGGCCTCGGCGGTTGCTGGCCGAGAGCCCTTTGTCGTCACTCTGAGCGGCGTGGTCGCTGAGACACCCGTCGCCGGTCTGGCAGCCTATTCCGCGTCGAAAGCGGCGCTCGCCGCCTTCGTTGTCGCAGCGGCGCGCGAGTATCGACGCAACGGCATCCGCATCGTGGATGCTCGCCCAGGCCACACTGCCACCTCGCTGTCAGAGCATCCGATCGCCGGCTCAGCGCCGCGATTCGCAGCGGCGCTGGACCCAGACGTCGTGGCAGCGCGGATCATCACCGCGATCGTCGATGGGGAGAAGGATCTGCCCAGCACCGCCTTCTAGGCGAGGCCGAGGTGCCGAGACTCACCACCCGAGGGCATGCAGGCCCGCCTCGGTCATCCTCCCCTCCGCCATGAGCCGCTCCGCGATGACGACGTTGCGAGCCGAAGACGTGCCGCCTTGGCGCCGCGGGGTGAACTTCTGAAGATACGAGGTGCGGTCGTACGCACGACGAGTGCTCTCGCTCCACCCGTACGCGATGCCGGCCTCAAGGAGGTCGTGAAAAGCCACGGATGGGCGGTCACTGGAGGCCTTCTCAAGGCGTACCCACGTCCCCGGATGGCGAGCATGGTGCTGCGCGATCCACTCCCACAATTCCGGTACGGTCGCGAAGGCGATCACGTCGAATTCGTCTGACATGACGTCATCATGTCTGGAGACACCGACACCAGTTCCGCGGCTCTGGTTAGGGTTGTCTCGTGGCGACTGATGAAGTCCGGGACGCGTACGGCGCACGAGCAGAAGACGTTGCAGGGCTGCTCGGCACCGAGGTGTCTGCCACAGACCCTGACCGCGCCGTCATCGAGCCGTGGGCCGACACGGTCAAAGGCCGGATCTTGGACGTGGGCTCGGGCACCGGCCGCTGGGCCGGCCACCTGGCGAGTCTGGGCCACGAGGTCGAGGGGCTGGAGCCTGTCGAACGGTTCGTCAATATCGCGCGCAAGGCCTACCCGACCGTGGGATTCCGGCTCGGCGCCATCGAGGATCTCACTGACTCAGATGAGCGTTGGGCAGGCATCCTTGCCTGGTACTCACTCATTCATCTGGGTCCAGACGACCTTCCGCACGCACTGGCAACTCTCCGTTCGTTGCTGAAGGACGACGGCACCATGCTCATGTCCTTCCTCTCAGGCTCGAGCACCGAGTCGTTTGAGCACCCAGTGGCGACCGCATTTCGATGGCCGTTGCCGGAGATGGCCGCTGCCCTGGACCAAGCGGGATTCGTGGTGATTGCCGAACAATGGGACGGACGGACTCCGCACGCCCTCATGCTGGTGCGAGCAGGCCCGCAGCGACCCCTTCGCGCAGGGCGGTGACCTTGATAGCCTCCGCTTCCCAGATCGATGGTCCCAGCTCCGACGTCCAGCCCCGTCGGCGGATGATCGCCTGGGCGCCCGGGACTGACACCCTGATCGCGGTGGGCACGCTCCTTGGGTTCTGGGGTTGCTATTGGGCCGGGGCAGCCATCAACGAGTGGTTCCTTCTAGTCGGTGTCGTGGTCCTGGGCACAGCCATCCCCGCGCTGACCGTGCTACGGCAACGAGGAGAAGGCCTGAGAGGTCTCGGCATCCGACGCCGGTTCCTTTTCCTGTCGCTCGTCATCTCGGCGGTGCTCGGGGCGGGATCTGCCTACCAGCTGATCTACCTGGCTGCGGAGCAAGGCGTGCCGGTCGTGCCGCATCTCATGGCGAACCTCGTGGTCTTGTGGGAGCCATTCTTCGTCTTTGGCTGGTTGTTCCTCCGCTGGGAGCGCGCTTTCGGTTGGCTGCCGGCGATCCTGCTGTCCGGAATCGGCTTTGCGCTGCAGCACGTCGGTTCGGTGCCGTTAGAGGTTGCGCTCGGCTTCGGCATGTTTGCGGTGCTGTTTGGGATCCTGTTCGCGCTAGTGCGAAACCTCGCGATCCTGTGGCCGCTGTTTTATCCCGTCGCGAGTGGCATCGGGACGCTGCAAGCGGGCTTCGTGATGGGCTGGTCGGACGTTGTCTTGGGCCTCGTGCTGCTCGTGGTGCAGGTCGCGGTGCTCGCAGTGCTGAGTAAGAGCGCCCGCCCGAGGAGTGCCCACCGAGCACGTCAAGACTGAGGTCGGTCGACCAGTTCGTCGTCGACGAAGACAGGGCGTGCGACGCGCAGGCCGATGAGGGCGAGTGCGACGCCGCTGGCCATGAGCAGGGAGAGCACGATCGTCCACCCCCCGGTCGCGCCATAGATCATGCCGACCACCATCGGGCCGATGGCCGCCATGATGTAGCCGACCGGCTGCACGAACCCGGACAGTCGAGCAGTCACCTGCGCGTCCCTGGTGCGCGCCGTGATCAGCGCGATCGTCGTCGGGAAGGCAAAGCCAGCCAGCCCGAGGAGGACCGCCCACAGCCACGGCAGCGTGGCGGGCGCGAGGAGGAGACCCAGGTAGCCGCTGACGCTCAGTGCGCCCATGGTCACCAGCCAGGGGCCAAGGTTGTCGGACCGGTCGATCACCGTCGGCATGACCAGCCCGCCGACGATCCCCAAGCTCGTGAGCAGCGCAACCAGCGCCCCAGCGTGCACTGCGGACAGTCCGGCGTCGCGGTAGATCTGCGGCAGCCAGCCGAACTGCACGTAGGCGTTCATCGACTGGATCCCGAAGAGCAGCATGAGGGCGACCGCGGTCGGGGAGGCGACCAGTCGTCCGACCTGCGTGGGTCGGGCGCGGGAGAGCCCTCGGCGGGAACGGCGCTCGCCACCCAGCATCGGCACCCAGGGCAAGAGCGCGATGAGCGCCACCACTCCCCATACCCCCAATGCCGCTCGCCACCCGTAGGACGACGCGTCGCCGATCGGCGCTGCCAACAGCGAGCCGAGGGCACCGCCCAGGGTCAGCCCCGCGCCATAGAAAGTCATCAGGAGCACACCGCCATCGCGGCTGTGCAGTTTGATCCAGGCGGGGACGAGGACGTTGCAGACCGCCATCCCGGCGAGCGCCAGCGCAGTGAGGACCAGGAACAGCCCGACTGAACCGGTCAGGACCCGCAAAGAGAGTCCAAGGATGAGGGCGACGATCGACAGCACGATCCCGGCAGTCAGACCGATACGCCGAGCGAGCCCGACCGCCAACAGGCCGAAGGCCCCGAAGCACAGCCCTGGCAGTGCGGTGACGACGCCGGCCGTCGCCCCACCCATGCCGAGCGCGGACCGCAGCTCCTCCAGGACCGGGCCGAGGGAAGATGCGCCCGGGCGCAGGTTGACCGACAAGATGATGATGGCCAGCACCGCGAGCCACGGAGCGACGACGTGCGAAGGATTCCGAGTGCTACCGGGATCCGACGGGCGAGTGCTCACCCAGGAGGTTTATCACGCTTGCTAGCATCGTGGCGAACCCCCCAGGTTTCCGGACGAGGGTGGTCGTACCCGGCGAGCGACAAGACGACCTCGGAAGGGGTATGTCATGTCCTGGCTGATCCTGGTGGTCTCCGCGCTCTTCGAGGCGGTCTGGGCGACCGCGCTCTCACGGCTCACCTCCTGGACCGACTTCGGTGCTATCGCTCTGCTCGTCGGCGGTATGACCGTCTCGCTCGCCGGGCTCGCCTGGGCGATGCGCGAGATCCCGGTGGGGACCGCGTATGCCGTGTGGGTCGGGATCGGGGCGGCCACCACCGCAGGTTATGCCTGGCACAGTGGGGCGCAACCGTTCAGCATCGTCCAGGCTTTCCTCATCCTGGGCATCGTCGCCTGCGTGATCGGGCTGCGCCTCACCCAGTGAGTGGGAGCCCGATCATGCAGACGGCTGGTCAGCCGCGCAGTGCGTCGATCACCGCATTGAGGGTGGCCGAGGGACGCATCACGGCATTCGTCTTGGCCTCGTCGGGGTGGTAGTAGCCGCCAAGGTCGACGGGGGAGCCCTGCGCGTCGAGCAGTTCCTGGGAGATCTGGGACTCCTTCTGCGCCAGTTCTTCTGCGACAGGGGCAAAACGCTGGGCCAATTCCGGGTCCTGCGTCTGCTGCGCCAGCTCCTGGGCCCAGTAGAGCGCCAGATAGAAGTGACTGCCGCGATTGTCGATCTGACCGAGCTTGCGGGCTGGGGAGCGGTCCTGCGAAAGCACCCGCTCGGTCGCCCGGTCCAGGGCGTCACCCAGGACGGCGGCCTTGGCGTTGTCGTCGGTGGTCGCCAGGTGGCGCAGCGACTCAGCGATCGCCAGGAACTCACCCAGGCTGTCCCACCGCAGGTAGTTCTCCGACTGCAGCTGCTTGACGTGCTTGGGCGCCGAGCCGCCGGCACCGGTCTCGAACAGGCCGCCACCGTTCATCAACGGGACCACCGAGAGCATCTTGGCGCTGGTGCCCAGCTCGAGGATCGGGAAGAGGTCGGTGTTGTAGTCGCGCAGGACGTTGCCGGTCACCGAGATGGTGTCCAGGCCCTTGCGGATGCGTTCCACCGACACCCTCGCGGCGTCGATGGGGGACATGATCTGCAGGTCCAGTCCGTCGGTGTCGTGATCCTTGAGGTAGGTCGTGACCTTGGCGATGAGGTTGGCGTCGTGGGCGCGGTGCTCGTCGAGCCAGAAGATGGCAGGGTCTGCGGTGGCGCGGGCGCGGGTCACTGCCAGCTTGACCCAGTCGCGGACGGGCTTGTCCTGGGTCTGGCAGGCGCGCCAGATGTCACCCGCCTTCACCTCGTGGGACATGAGCACGGTTCCGGAGGAGTCGACGACCTCGACGGTGCCGTCTGCCCCGATCTCAAACGTCTTGTCGTGGGAGCCGTACTCCTCCGCCTTCTTGGCCATCAGCCCCACGTTGGGCACGGAGCCCATCGTGGTCGGGTCGTAGGCGCCGTGCGCCTTGCAGTCGTCGATGACAGCCTGGTAGATGCCAGCGTAGGCAGAGTCTGGGATCACCGCTAGCGTGTCGGACTCCTCGCCCTGGGGGCCCCAGAGCTTGCCGCCGTTGCGGATCATCGCCGGCATGGATGCGTCGACGATGACGTCGCTGGGGACGTGCAGGTTGGTGATGCCCTTGTCCGAGTCGACCATCGACAGGCGGGGCTGCGCGGACAGTCGGGCCGCGATGGCGCTGCGAATCTGCCCAGCGTCCTCACCGACCGCGTCGAGCCCATCGAGGATCCTGCCGAGGCCGTCGTTGGCCGAGAGGCCCGCAGCGGCGAGCTCGTCGCCATACCGCTGGAAGACCGCGGCGAAGAAAGTCTCGACGGCGTGACCGAAGATGATGGGGTCGGAGACCTTCATCATGGTGGCCTTCAAGTGCAGGCTGTAGAGGACGTTCTCGGCTGCGGCCGCGTCGATCTGCTCGGTGAGGAAGTCGCGCAGTGCCGCGACGTCCATGAAGGTCGCGTCCACGACCTCGCCCTCCAGCACCGCCAGACCGTCCTTGAGCACCGTGGTGGTGCCGTCGGCGGCGACGAGCCGGATGCTCAAGGTGTCATCCTGCTCAAGGATGACCGACTGCTCGTTGGTAGCGAAGTCGTGGGCACCCATCGTGGCCACGCGGGTGCGGCTGTCCGGGGACCAGGCGGCCATCGAGTGTGGGCGGCTCTTGGCGTAGTTCTTCACCGCAGCGGGGGCTCGACGGTCGGAGTTGCCCTCCCGCAGGACCGGGTTCACGGCCGAGCCTTTGACCTTGTCGTAGCGGTCTCGAACGTCATGCTCCTCATCGGTGGCCGGCGCCTCGGGGTAGTCAGGGAGGGCGTAGCCCTGTGCCTGGAGCTCGGCGATCGCGGCCTTCAGCTGGGGGACCGAGGCCGAGATGTTCGGCAGCTTGATGATGTTGGCCTCAGGCGAGGTCGCCAGCGTTCCCAGCTCAGTGAGTGCGTCGTCGACCCGCTGCTCCGGGGTGAGGTGGTCGGGGAAGAGGGTCAGGATGCGGTTGGCCAGCGAGATGTCCCGGGTCGCCACCTCTATCCCGGCGGCGCCAGCGAAGGCCTCCAGGATCGGCTTGAGCGAGTAGGTGGCGAACAGCGGAGCCTCGTCGGTACGGGTATAGATGATCGTAGACATCCGGGGCAGAACTCCTGTGTCGCTGGGGTGGGTAGACAGCCCCACGCTACTCGACGGAGGTTAGGATGATCCCGACGGATCCTTTGCGCGACCTGCGCAGACGATTGGCTGCTGGGAGGCATGATGGCGACGCACGCTGGTCCGATCGTGGTGGGGGCCGATGGCGGCCTCACCGACAGTTCCGCGGTCCGCTGGGCCGCTGTGCTTGCCCAACGCACCGGTCTGCCCCTGATCGTGGTCCACGCGAGCGAGCCAGAAGCGCTCGCTGCCCGGGCAGCAGTGGCTGGCGCCACCGACATCACCCTCTTGCTGGAGGCGGAGGAAGAAGGCAACCAGCAGTTGTCCGAGCAGGTCGACGCGATGGGTAACAACCTGGGCATCGACGTCACCTATGTCACCAGGCGAGGGTCTGCGGGCAAGGCGCTCCTGGAGTATCAGCACGAAGCCTCCGTCATCGTCGTCGGCACCGGACGCAAGGGCTTGATCTCCGAATTCGTCCTGGGGACGACCTCGCTCGCGGTCGCTGCGCATGCCCACTGCCCCGTCGCGGTGATCAACCCGGAGGTCAAGGTCGAGGCCCTGACCCACCACCGCATCGGGGTGGGGATCGACGGCAGCCGTGACAGTCAGGCGGCGGCCACGGCCGCCCTGCAGTTCGCCGAGACCGTCGACGCCGGCGTCGTCGCGGTCAGCACGTGGTACATCGAAACTGTCGACGGCTATCTGGTCACCGAGCCGGACAGCCCCGAGTGGCATCAGCTCCAGGAGAGCAAGCGCTCGACCCTGGAGCGTGCGCTCGCGCCTGCTCGAGAGGCCCACCCGCAGGTTCCGGTAGAGCTTGAGGTCCGCCGCGGGCCGGTGATCGGCACGCTGCTAGAGATGTCCAAGGACTGGGACCTAGTGGTCGTGGGCAGTCGGGGGCTCGGTGGGATTCAGGGCCGTCTGCTCGGCTCGGTCAGCCAGCGGCTGATGCGGGCCGCGAGCGTGCCCGTCCTGGTCTGCACGTTGCCGAAAGATGTCGCCGTCGACGCCTAGCGGCAGGGTCACCGATCCTTAGTCGCGGTCGGCGAGCGCCTCGGCCGCCTGCTCGGCGATCTTCAGGCCGGCGCCTTCGTAAAGGTGGATGATGACGTCGGCCCCCATCTGCTGGTACTCCCGCGCGTCGTCGTCGTACTGCGCCACGACGGCGACCACACCCACGTAGTTGCTTTTGCTGAGCTCGGCGAGCGCCAACCGGTTGGCGCCATGGAAGGGCATGGCCAGGACGACGATATCGACCTGTCCCGTCGACTCCAGACGTGCCCAGAAGTCATCGTCCGCGGCGTCCGCCTCGACGATGTCCATCCCTTCTGCGCGCAGGTCCGCGACCCGAGAGGGCAGGTTCTCCACGCCGAGCACCGGGAGCCCGTAGACCCCTGACAGCTCGACGTAGGCGGCCTTGCCGATCCGTCCCATCCCCATGACGATGGCTCGTGCCGTGCCGAAAGAAAACGGCTTCTCGTGCTCGTGGACGTCGTCCGACGGATGCATCCGCATCCTGCGTCGCGCCCACGCCAGGATCGCGTCGGAGTTGATGTTGACGACGGCGGCGACGACGAAGCTGCCGGCGACCGCGACCGACATCACTACGAGCCAGTCTTCCTCGAGCAGCGACGCCGAGACGGCGACGGCTGCGACGATGAGACCGAACTCAGAGAAGTTGCCGAGGATCAGGCCGGCCTTGACCGAGGTCCGCCGTCGCAGCTTGTGGCGGTCCAGCAGCCAGATGTAGATGATGACCTGCACCGGCAGGAGCAGCAGCAACGTCAGGCCGAGCATGACGGCATCCAGAGTCGGCCATCCTCCGAAGCCGATCGAGATGAAGAAGCCGACGAGCAGCAGATCCTTGAGCAGGAACAACTGGTGGCTCAGCTCACTGGCAGCCTTGTCGCCGGCGAGGATCATGCCCATGACGAGTGCGCCCAGGTCGCCCTCCAGCCCAACTGCCTCGAACGCCGCATACCCGGGTCCGAGCGCGAGAGCCAGGCCGAAGAGGCCCTGCATCTCTCCGTGGGGGACGTGGTCCCACAGTCGTCGGCTCACCCAGCCGAGCGGTGCCAGCGCCGCCAGCAGCGGGACCGCCCAGAGGCTGGGCACTTGTCCGCCAGCCGCGCTCATGAAGATGACGGCGGCGAGGTCCTGCATGACCAGGATGCCAATGGCGGTCCGGCCGTAGAAGGACTGCAGCTCGGCGTGCTCCTCGAGCACCTTGATCACGAACACCGTTGAGGAGAACGACAGCGCGAAGCCGATCAGAGCCAGAGAGCCAAGCCCGAGCCCCGCGACGAGGGGGTAGCCGATCAGCGCGAGCACCCACAGGAAACCGGTCCCGACGGCGACGGACAGCGCGAGGTGGCCGGCGGTGGTGACCCAGACTTCGCGCGCGAGCAGGCTGCGGACGTCCAGCTTCAGTCCGATGCCGAAGAGCAGGAGCGCGACACCGAGGTCGGCGATGGAGTCGAGGAAGGGGAGCTCTTGGACCCCGAACCCGTTGAGCACGAAACCGATGGCGAGGAAGCCGAGCAGTGCCGGCAGCCGCATCAGGGACATGACAAGGCCGGCCGCGAAGGTGGCCGCGAGGAAGAAGGCCACGTCGCTCATCATCGGAAGGGGTCTCCTCTCGATCGCGGCGTAGGTGCTGGTGGGTTGATCCTCCCACCTCCGCGCCTCAGTCGGACCGGGCGATCCTGGCGAATCTGCGGATCAATGATTCCCAGCTGCGGTGCAGCTCGTGCCGCCGGTGCTCAAGCTCGGCGATGACCTTGGCTTCATGCTCGGGATCAGGACCTGGTTGCCAACGGGCGACGATGTCTGCATCGACCTCGGGGTGGAACTGCACACCCCAGGCCCGAGGGCCGAAGCGCGCGGCCTGGACGGTCCCGTCCGGGGATTGCGCCAGGCGTACCGCCCGCGGTGGCAGGGTGGTTACGACGTCGTTGTTCCAGTGCAGCACGGTGGCGTGACGGGGGAGCGCGGACAGAAGGGTGTCGCTCCGTGCGGCCTGGTCCGGACCGAAAGGGGCCAGTGCTTGGAACGGGCCGTGGCTGTTGCGTTCCACCTGCCCACCGAGGGCGACCGCAGCCAGCTGGTGGCCTAGGCACACCCCCAGGAACGGCCAGCCCCCAGCGACCGTGATCGCGATCAGTGCCTTGGTCGGGACCAGCCAACGGTGCTGAGCGTCGTCGTTGGCACCCATGCTGCCACCGAGCACGATCAGGGCGATGTGGTCGCCGAGTGAGGCGGGCAGGGCCCGTCCACGGTGGGCCTGGAGCACGTCGCAATCGATCCCGGCACGATGCAGCCAAGGCTCGATCATTCCGACCGGGCAGTCGTCCTCGTGCTGGACCACGAGCACGCGCGGTCGGGTTGGCATAGGGGCAGAGTACCCAGGACCACGCCCGGCGCACCTGTCGGGAGGTCCGAGGACCCTCAGCCCGTCGCGTCGGTGACTCCCTTGGCGCCGAGTGCGGCGTCGTCGCTGCCCGACTGGACCAGTGTCTGGTCGGTGACGTCCTGGGCGACGACCTCGCGCGGCTTCAGCTCGCCGCTGGCAATCTGCTCTGCCCAGTGGCAGGCGACCCGATGCGTGGCTGGAGTGCCCTCGACCTGGAGGAGTCGCAGCTCGGGGCGCTCGGTGTCGCAGCGCGTCTCCTGCCGCCATGGGCAGCGGGTGTGGAAACGGCACCCGGACGGCGGGTTGGCGGGGGAGGGCAGGTCTCCGGGCAGCAGGATCTGCTCCCGCGTGTCCTCGATGATGGGGTCAGGGACGGGCACTGCCGACAGCAGTGCTCGCGTGTAAGGGTGCAACGGCTGCGCGTAGAGGTCGTCGGCGGCGGCCTCCTCGACGAGGGCGCCGAGATACATGACCCCAATCCGGTCGCTGATGTGGCGCACGACGGCGAGGTCGTGCGCAATGACCAAGTATGTGAGCCCGAACTCGTTCTGCAGGTCCTCAAGCAGGTTGATGACCTGTGCCTGAACCGAGACGTCGAGGGCGCTGACCGGCTCGTCGGCGACGATCAGCTGCGGATCGACGGAGAGGGCGCGCGCGATCCCTACGCGCTGTCGCTGACCGCCGGAGAACTCGTGCGGATACTTGGTCAACGCGTTCTTGGGCAGGCCGACAGCGTGGAGAAGCTCCACCAGTCGGGTGTGGGCGGCCTTGGCGTCCTTGGCGAGCCCGTGCGCCCGCATCCCCTCCAGGAGGAGCTGCTCGACGGTCTGGCGGGGGTCGAGGCTGCCGAGGGGGTCCTGGAAGACCATCTGCATGTGGCGGCGCTGGGTGCGCAGCTTCTCACCCTTGAGGGAGGCCAGGTCGAGGCCGCCAAAATGCACCTCGCCCTCGGTGACGTCCTCGAGCTGGAGCAGGGCGCGACCAAAAGTCGACTTGCCGCAGCCGGACTCGCCGACCAGGCCATAGGTCTCTCCCCGGTTGATCTGCAAGCTCATGCCGTCCACGGCATAGACATAGCCGACCGTCCGGTCGAAAATCACGCCCTTCTTGATCGGGAAGTGCACCTTCAGGTCCACGACGTCGACGAGGACCTCGCTCTCGCGCTGGCCGGGCGGCTCTGCGGCGGGGGTCGGCTGAGTGACGGTACTCATACCTCAGGCCTCCTCGGTGGTGTCAATATGGCTGTCGTCTCGGTTGCGGCCGCTGCTGTCGTTGAGCGGGTTGGACTCCAGCGGGTGGTGGCAGCGCAGCAAGCGGTCTGGGCCGAGCTCGAGACGGTCGGTGACCAGCTCCGGAGGCTGCTCGAAGCACACGTCGGTGGCCGAGGCGCAGCGTGGCGCGAAGGCGCACCCCTGCGCCCAGTCGATGTTGTCGGCGACCGAGCCGGGCACCGGCGTGAGGCGCCGGCCGCGTTCCTCGGTCAGCCTCGGGATGGAGGACAGCAGCCCGCCGGTGTAGGGGTGTCGCGGGGTGGCGAAGAGGTCGTGCCGCTGCGCGCGCTCGACGACCTTCCCGGCATACAGCACGTTCACCTCGTCACACAGCCCGGCGATCACGCCGAGATCATGGGTGATCATGACCAACGCGGTGCCCGAGTCCTGGACGAGCTCGCGCAGCAATGCCAGGATCTGGGCCTGGATGGTCACGTCCAGCGCGGTCGTCGGCTCGTCGGCGATGAGCAGCCTCGGCTCGCAGGCCAGCGCCATCGCGATCAACGCGCGCTGCCGCATCCCGCCGGAGAGCTGGTGGGCATACTCGCGCAGCCGACGTTGTGGGTCGGGGATGCCGACCTTGTTGAGCAACTCGACCGACCTCTCCATGGCTGGTCCACGCTTCATTCCCTTGTGCCGTTCGAGCACCTCTGCCACCTGGATGCCTAGCGGCACCACGGGGTTGAGGGAGGACAGCGGGTCCTGGAAGATCATCGCGACATCGCTGCCGCGGCGGTCCCGCATCTGGGTGTCGCTGAGCGTGAGCAGATCCTGGCCGTCGAAGGTCACGCTTCCGGTCACGGTGTTGCCGCGGGAGGGCAGCAGCCGCATGATCGCCAGCGAGGTGACCGACTTGCCGCAGCCGGACTCGCCGACCAGGCCGACCGTCTGACCGGGGGCCACGTCGAAGTTGACGTGGTCGACGGCGGTGAAAGCCTTGTCGCCCCGCCCGAAGGTGACGGTGAGATCCTGGACGGACAGCAGGGGGGCGGTGCGCCCGACAGTGGCAGTCCCGCTCGTGCTGCGCTGGCCGGTCGAGTCCTGCGGGTATGACGTGGTGCTGGGTTGCTCGGTCATCCTTGCCTCCTCAGCGACGTGACTTGGGATCGAGGGCCTCGCGCAGCGACTCGCCCATCAAGGTGAAGCCGAGCGCGACGATGATGATGCAGATCGCGGGGTACACCGCGACTTCGGGATGGGTGTTGAAGTAGACCTGAGCGCGTCCCAGCATCTGGCCCCATTCGGGCAGGGTGTCGTCGGGGTTGCCCAACCCGAGGAAGGACAGCGCTGCAGCGTCGATGATCGCGACCGCCAGGACGAGCGTGGCCTGGACGATGACTGGCCCCAGGGAGTTGGGCAGCATGTGCCGGAAGACGATGGCTGGTCGGCGGACGCCGAGCGCCCGCGCGGCGAGCACATGGTCGCTGTGGCGTTGGGCCATCATCGACCCGCGCAGCAGCCGGGCGAAGATCGGGATCTGGATGATGCCGATAGCGGCGATCACCGTCCACTGGCTCGGCTTGGAAAACATCGCGGCGATCGAGAAGGCCATCAGCAGCGACGGGATCGAGAGCAGGACGTCCACGATGCGCATGACACCGGCGTCCACCCAACCGCCGATACCGCCGGCCAGAGTCCCGAGGAAGAGGCCACCGCTCAGGCCCAGCAAGGTCGCGACCACACCGACGATGAGCGTCTGCCGGGAGCCGGCGATGAGGCGCGACAACATGTCGCGTCCAGCGTCGTCGGCGCCCAGGGGAAAGCCGGGCTGCGGTCCCGGGATCGGGTTGCTGGGGCTGCGCTGGTCGATGAGGAGGCGCGCAGCCGGGTCGTGCGGCGTGATCCACTGGGAGGTGAGCGCCACCACGACGAAAACGGCCACGATGGCGAGGCCGATCAGAAACACAGGGTCGCGGCGCAACCGTTGCCAGGCGCTGCGCCAGAGGCTGATGCCCTCCTCGGAGGACAGGGATCCAGCCTGCGCGAGCTCGTCGATCCGGCGCTTCTTGCGGTCGCCCAGGGCGCCCACCGTGGCCAGTGATCCCTGCGATGGACCGGAGGTCGGTTGCGACATAGGTGACTCCTCAGGTCCGGACACGGGGGTCGATGACGGCGTAGGCGATGTCGACCAATAGGTTGACGAAGATGTAGATGAGCGCGGCCATCATGATCAGCACCTGGAGGACCGGGTAGTCGCGCAGGGTGAACCCGATGGCGAGGGCCTCACCGATGCCCTGGAAGGCGAAGACCTTCTCGGTCAGGATGGCGCCTGCGAGCAGGGCTCCTGTCTGCAGGCCGATGATCGTCACGACCGGGATGAGAGCGTTGCGCATGATGTGCCGGGTGCGCACCACTCGGGTGGTGAGCCCCTTGGAGCGGGCGGTCCGCACGTAATCTTCGTCGAGGACCTCTATGACGGCTGCGCGGGTGATCCGGAAGATGATCGCGAACGGGATCGACGACAGCGCGAGCGCCGGCAGGATGAGGTGCTTGAAGGCGTCCCACGCAGCATCCCACTCCCTGGTGATGATGCCGTCCACAACGTAGAACCCGGTGATATGGGTCGCGTCGATCCCGACGCTCGACCGTCCTGACGGCGGCAGAATGTGGTATTTCACCGCGAAGTAGTACTTCAGGACGTAGGCCAGGAAGAAGACCGGGACGGCAACTCCGACCAGGGAGAAGATCACGCTGCCGGTGTCCAAGAATCCTCCGGCGCGACGCGCTGCGACATATCCCAGAGGGACCGCGACGAAGACTGCCAGCATGAGGGCCAGCGCGCTCAGCTCCAGCGTCGCCGGAAAACGCTCCAGGAAAACGGAGAAGGCGTCGTGGCCGCGGTAGACGCCGTTGGAGACGCCAAAGTCGCCGGTCGCCGCGCGCTTGAGGAACTTCCAGTACTGGACATAGAGCGGCTGATCCAGTCCCATCGCCTTGGCCAGTCGGGCCGCAGACTCAGGGGTCGCGCGTTCGCCCAGGAGGGCGCCGATGGCGCCGCCGGGAAGCGAGCGCAACCACGCAAACAGCAGCAGGCTGAGCACAAAAAGTGCCAGCACCGCCTGGAAGAGGCGGCGGACGATGAATCTCAGCACTGAGTCCTCCGGTGGGCGAGCAAGGGAATCTGGCGTGATTCCCGGACGGCTGGTGACAGGGTATGTCGTCGGCGCGGGGGATGGATGACACCGCGCTCATGAGTCGGCGGGCCGGACCGCTCGGTCCGACCCGCCGACTCATGGTGCGTGCTGGCCTGCAGGGTCAAGTGACCCGACCGTCCAGCACGCCATCAATCACTCCGTGAGCGTGATGGTCGAGAAGTCCTCGGCCGTCAGCGGGCTGGGGACCAGCCCCTTCACGTTGCCGCCGACCACGATGGCGGGCGGGCTGTGTGACAGCGGCAGACCGGGCAGCCACTCCTCGCTCATGATCTTGGCGTTGAGGTCCTCGTACAGCGCGATGCGCTTGGCCTCGTCCGGCTCGGCGTCCGCAGCCGTGATCGCCTTCTGCATCTCGTCGTTCCAGTCGTAGGCGACGGTGCCGAACTGGTTGGTGTCGCCGCAGAAGAAGGCGCAGAGGAAGTTGTCCGCCGAGTTGAGGTCACCGGTCCAACCCAGGAAGTAGGCAGGAGCCTTGGACGTGGTGGCGTCGGCGATGTAGCCGCCGTTCCACGGCTTGGTGATCGCGTTGACCGTGATGCCGGCCGCTTCCCAGTCCGCCTTCACCGCGTCGAAGATGCGCTGCGGGTCCGGCATGTAGGGGCGAGTGACTTCGGTCGGGTACCAGAGGTCGATCTTCAGGTCGGACTTGCCGGCCTCCTCCAGCAGCGCCTTCGTCTTCTCGACGTCGTAGTCGTAGGCAGCGATGTCGGCGTTCCAGCCGCTCACGGTGTCCGGCATGAACTGCGTCGCCACCGACGCACCCTTGGGCAGCTGGGTCTTGACCAACTGGTCGCGGTTGATGGCGTGGTAGAGGGCCGCGCGGACGAGCGGGTCCTCGAGCTGGGGGTCGGCGACCGGGTTCAACGCCAGGTAGAGGATGTTGAACGGATCGCGGATCAGCACCTGCTGACCGGCGTCGGTGAGAGCCTGCCAGTCGATCGGGTTGGGCAGGTCATAGCCGTTGATGGTGCCTGCCTCCAGCTCCTGACGGCGGGCGTTCTCGTCCGGGATGATCTTGAAGACCAGGGTGGCAACGCCAGCCTTGTCACCCCAGAAGTCGTCGTTGCGGTTCAACGTCACGGTGCCGCCAGCGTTGTCATAGGAATCGAAGACGAACGGGCCGGTGCCGGTCGGGTGCTCGCTGGCGTACTCGGGGTAGACGAACGCCTCGCCGTCGAGCTTGATGTCGTTGGCCTTGTACTTATCCATCGCGGTCGGCGACTGGATGCCGTAGGAAGCCTGGGACAGCACCATCGGGAACTTACCCGTGGTGCGCGTGACCTTGACCTGGGCGTTCAGCGCTTCGGTCGCGGTGCACGACTCGAAGAGCGTGTCGTCGCCGAAGCCGAAGTCGTTGCCGTAGTAGTACGCCGCTGCCTCGCTCTGGCCAGCCTCGTTCTGGTCGGCCCAACGGTCGAAGTTGGCGCAGACCGCCTCCGCGTCGAGGTCGGTCCCATCGTGGAACTTGACACCCTCCTGGAGCTTGAAGTCCCAGGTCAGGCCGTCCTCGCTCGGGGTCCACTCGGTGGCGAGCTCTGGGACGGCCTCCGTGCCGCCCGCCTCGATCCCGATCAGGTTCTGGAAGACCTGGCGGCTGATGCGGAAGGTTTCACCATCGCTGGCGTAGAAGGGGTCGAAGGTCGCGGGAGCACCTGCCGCGCCGAAGACGAAGGTGGCATCGCTGGCGCCGTCACCAGCGGCGCCCGCGTCTTGGGATCCGGTGGCCTTGTCGCCACTGTCGCCGTCGCTGGGAGTCTCACGGTCCGATTGAGCACAGGACGTGAGGAGCAGGGCCAGCGCGGCGGTACTCGCCAACGCTGCGACCGAGCGGTTCTTCATCGTGCCTCCTACTAGGGTCTTCCGGACACGACAGTGACCGGTTCTTGCCGACCTCACCACATCAGTGGGTCCTTTGGGAAGGATGTGCGGCCATTCGTAACGTGACCGTGACCTGTGTCGGGCCCTTGCCTCTTGCTCTGATCATTGGCTTCACCACTACCCGACGGGATTAGATGAGGGTATGGAGAGCACGTCGCGCGTCATCGTCGCGGCCGTCGCGATCGTCGACGACCTGGACCGGCCGAGCCGGTTCCTCGCCGCACGTCGCACCGAGCCGCCGGCGCTCGCCGGCTGCTGGGAATTTCCCGGCGGCAAGGCAGAGGTGGGGGAGACCTCCAGGGAGGCCGCCGTGCGCGAGGTCCGCGAGGAGCTAGGTATGTCGGTGCGACTGGGTGCTCGAATCGGTGGGGACTGGCCGCTCGGCGACACCCATACCCTCCATCTCTACTGGGCGGTGGCGTTGCCGGGGGAGCCAGCGCCACGGCCCCTGGAGGACCATGACGACCTGCGGTGGCTGACCGGCTCAGACGTCGACGACATCCCCTGGTTGGCCAACGACCTCCCGATGGTCGCCCACCTCGCCAGGCTGCTCCATACCCCTGGATGAGCCGTCCGTGCACGGAGCAGCCTGGAAATGCTGCGAGAATATGACCTATGCCCTTCACTGACACCGGCTCTGGCGTGCGCGCAGACATCCGTAACGTCGCGATCGTCGCCCACGTCGATCACGGCAAGACCACCCTGGTGGACGCCATGCTCACCCAGGGCGGCGCGTTCGCCGCGATGCGCGGCGAGCATGAGGTCCGGGTCATGGATTCCGGTGACCTGGAGCGCGAGAAGGGGATCACGATCCTCGCCAAGAACACCGCCATCCGCTACACGGGGGCGGCGGCACCCCAGGGCGGGATGACGATCAACATCATCGACACGCCAGGTCACGCAGACTTCGGTGGCGAGGTCGAGCGGGGGTTGTCGATGGTTGACGGAGTCGTCCTGCTCGTGGATGCGAGCGAGGGACCCCTGCCGCAGACTCGTTTCGTGCTGCGCAAGGCCCTGGCCGCACAGCTGCCCGTCGTCCTGTGCATCAACAAGGTGGACCGCCCTGACAGCCGCATCGCCGAGGTCGTCGACGAGGTCTATGCCCTCTTCATGGACCTGCTCGACGACACTGACCCGGCGACCGTGGAGCGGGCCCTCGATTTTCCCGTGGTCTACGCCTCCGCCAAGGCCGGCCGCGCCTCGCTGACTGCGCCTGCCAACGGTCAGATGCCTGACAGCCCAGACCTGGAGCCGCTGTTCGCGACCATCCTGGAGACGGTCCCAGCGCCGACCTACACGCCGGGTGCACCGCTGCAGGCGCACGTGACCAACCTCGACTCCAGCCAGTTCTTGGGTCGTCTGGCGCTGTGCCGGGTGCATGAAGGCGTGATCCGCAAGGGCCAGCAGGTGGCCTGGTGCCACCACGACGGCAGCATCGACAAGGTGAAGATCACCGAGTTGCTGCTGACGGATGGACTGGACCGTTTGCCCGCAGACGAGGCAGGCCCCGGGGACATCATCGCGATCGCTGGCATCCCGGAGATCACCATCGGCGAGACCCTCGCGGACGTCGACAACCCGGTGCCGCTGCCCCTGATCACCGTCGATGAGCCGGCGATCTCGATGACGATCGGCACCAACACCAGCCCACTGGCCGGCCGGCTCAAGGGCACCAAGGTCACCGCTCGATTGGTCAAGGACCGTCTCGACAAGGAGCTTGTGGGCAACGTTTCACTGCGGATCCTGCCGACCGAGCGCCCGGACACGTGGGAGGTGCAGGGTCGCGGAGAGCTGGCGCTGGCGATCCTGGTGGAGCAGATGCGCCGCGAGGGCTATGAGCTGACGGTCGGCAAGCCGCAGGTCGTCACGAGGGAGATCGACGGCAAGCTGCACGAGCCGGTTGAGCGACTGACCATCGACAGCCCCGAAGAGCACCTCGGCACGATCACCCAGCTCATGGCCGCGCGCAAGGGGCGCATGGAGCAGATGACCAACCACGGCAGCGGTTGGGTCCGGATGGAGTATGTCGTTCCTGCCCGCGGGCTGATCGGCTTCCGGACCGAGTTCCTCACCGAGACCCGTGGCACCGGCATCGCCAACCACGTCTTCGAGGGCTACGCCCCGTGGTTCGGGGAGATCCGCACGCGCCAGTCTGGCTCTCTGGTCTCGGACCGCGCGGGCGTCGCGACGACCTACGCGATGTTCAACCTCCAGGAGCGCGGGACCATGTTCCTGCCGCCCACCACGGAGGTCTACGAGGGCATGGTCGTCGGGGAGAACTCCCGAGTCGAGGACATGGACGTCAACATCACCAAGGAACGCAAGCTGACCAACGTCCGGGCTGCGAGCGCGGACGTCCTGGAGCGGCTTATCCCGCCGCGCGTCCTGTCCCTGGAGCAGTCGCTGGAGTTCTGCCGCGAAGACGAGTGCGTAGAGGTGACCCCCGAGGCGGTCCGCGTCCGCAAGGTCGTCCTCGACGGCAACCTCCGGGCCCGGTCGGCGGCGAAGGCCCGGAACCACCCATGACAGGGTCGTCGGAGGTCGGGAGCGCTGCTCGGCGTGACCTGCGCGACGGCATCCCCGCCGACCTTCGACGACCGCTGCGCCTGCTCGCCGTGCACGCGCACCCCGACGACGAGACGCTCGCTACCGGGCTGACCCTGGCCCACCATGCTTCTGCCGGCGACGAGGTGCACGTGCTTACCTGCACCCTCGGTGAGGAGGGTGAGGTCATCACGCCGGAGCTCTCCGGCCTGGAGGGGACTGAGGAGCTGGGCCCGCACCGCGCTCTCGAGGTTGCGCGCGCGACCTCGATCCTGGGAGTGACCCACCACTGGCTCGGCGGTGACCCGCCACGCTGGCGCGACTCGGGAATGGCGGGGTCGGCGGCGGCGGCGCACCCGCGCGCCTTCGTCAACGCCGACGTCCAGCAGGCGGCCCAGATGATGGCTGAGCAGATCCGGGCGCTCCGCCCCGACGTCGTGGTGACCTACGACCCCGAGGGCGGCTACGGGCATCCCGACCATATCCACACGCACCGCGTGACAATGGCGGCCGTGGGCTTGCTGTCGGCCCCGGAGCGGCCCGTGACCTATGTGGTGCTCATCCCGCGCGCGTGGGCCGAGCAGGACCGCGCCTGGCTCGCCGAGCACGTGCCGTCGGGGACCCGCAGCCCGGCCGGGGGAGTGGCCCGAGTACCGGCCCCGGAGGAGCCCTACGCCGTCGGTGTCGTGGACGATGACAAGGTGACCCATGCCGTGCAGGACCCCGCTGCGGCCGTGATCCAGGCGAGCGCCCTGCGAGAGCATGGCACGCAGGTGACGGTGCACGAGGGGTGGTACACGCTGAGCAACGATGTTGCGGCCAGGATCTCCGGCCGCGAAGGGTTCGCGAGGTGGGAGACGGGGCAATGGTGAGCGAGGAGTCAGTGCCACCACCCGTCGAGCCCACCCAGCCGGTCGACTCGGCGCGCTTCCGGCAGGCCATGGGCAGGTTCGCCTCCGGAGTCAGCGTCGTGACGTCTTCTCACCGGGGACACGACGTGGCGCTGACCGTCGACGCCCTCGCCAGTGTCTCCCTGGACCCGGTGCTGCTCCTGGTATGCCTCCACGCGGAGGCGCGGGTGCTCGAGGGGATCGAGGAGGGCGCACCGTTCGGGATCAGTGTGCTGCAGGCCCACCACCGTGGGCTTGCCACCTGGCTCGGGGAGCCCGGTCGTCCGCTGCACGAGCAACTCACCCGCATCCCGCACAACCGCGGGCGGGCCACCGGCGTAGCCCTGATCGATGGAGCGTCGGCCACCTTCGAGTGCCGTACCTTCGCCGTCCATCCGGCCGGCGACCACTCGATCGTGGTCGGTGAGGTCGTCGGTCTGCAGGCGCGTCCAACCGACGAGCCCGCCCTGGTCCACTACCGTGGGGCGCTGGGAGAGTTGCGCTGAGGCTGAGGCTTGGGGGACCTTGGCGTGACACCCCTGCCACCGATCGCGGAAGGACAACTGATGGATGAACGGACTCCGGCCGGCACGGGGCTCCAGGCGGAGGATGAGCGGCGTCCGGGGCAGGAATGGCGTGCCGTTCTGCTGCGCGGACTGGTGGCCGTCCTCGTCCTTGGCGGCGTCTATGTCGGGGGAGCGCTCTACTTCCAGGACCGCCCACCTGCCGGGCTGAGTGTCGCAGGCGTGGAGATCGGCTCCCTCACCCACGACGAGGTCCTCTCCCATCTGCAGCGTCAACTCGCCGATGAAGCGGCTGAGCCGGTCGTGGTCACCGTGCGGACCGACGGCGACCAGGACACTGAGACCGAGATCACGCTAGATCCCGCCGAGGCTGGACTGAGCTACGACCTCGAGCGGTCCATCGACGGAGTCACCGGCTTCAGCCTCGACCCCCGCGTCCTGTGGGCGCACGTGGCGCGGACCGAGCGCCAGCTACCCCTCCTGGGCGCCGTCGATAGCAGTGCCCTGACGACTGCGGTGCAGGCGGCCGCGAAGGACTATGACACCGAGGCGGTCGAGGGAGACGTTTCCCTCGAGGACGGCAAGGTCGAGGTCGTCGACGCTGCAGAAGGACGCCAGCTGGACGTGGCGGCCACGGTGGAGACCATCGCGGCGGCCTGGCCTGACCAGAAGAAGGTCGAGGGGACCGCGATCACCATCGGCCCCGTGCTGACGCAGGCGAAGATCCAGCAGTTCACCGCAGAGGAGGTGGAGCCAGTGCTCGCGGCACCGCTGAAAGTCACCGCCAAGCGGGGCAGCGGCGATAAAGCGAAGACCTCGGTGGCGCAGGTCCAGCCGCGAGAGATCGCAGCAATGCTGTCGATCGATCAGGACAAGGACCACAGTCTGAGCCTGAAGCTGGATGAGAAGGCGATGCTGGGCAGGCTGCGCCAGGACCTGGGACAACTCGAACGCGGCCCGGTCGATGCGACCGTCCGCCTGGTCTCGGGCAAGGTCGAGGTGGTGCCGGCCCGGACCGGGGCGAGCCTGGACGAGCCGGCGATCATGGAGTCAGTCCGTAAGGCGATCCGCGCCGAGGGCAAGGAGCGCAACTTCACCACGAAACTGAAGGTCCTCGAGCCGCAGATCCCCACCTCGGTGTCCAAGGAGTGGAAGTTCGCCAAGATGGGGTCCTTCTCTTCGGTCTTCCCCACGGGACGTGACAACGAGGCCCGCACCCACAACCTGCACACGGGCATCGAGCACGTCAACGGCACCGTCGTCATGCCCGGTGAGCAGTTCTCGTTGGGGGCGGTGCTGTCGCCAATCACCGAAGCCGAGGGTTATCAGCAGGCTCCGATCATCATCGAGGGGCGACTGGTGATGGGCATTGGCGGTGGCCTCTCGCAGGTGTCGACGACAGTCTTCAACACGGCGTGGTTCTCCGGCGTCCAGCTCGACGCGCACACCCCGCATTCCTTCTATATCCCGCGCTATCCCGCGGGGCGCGAGGCGACGATCGCCATCCCTGGCCTCGACAACCTGTGGACCAACGACACGAGCAACCCGATCGTCATCCGATCCTGGATCACGGGGGACCAGATCTTCATGGAGTTCCTCGGTCAGCGGCAGTACCAGGTCGAGACGGTGGAGGGCCCTCGCACCGAGGTGCAGGAGCCCGATCGGATCGTCGATGACTCACCCTCATGCGTCCCACAGCAACCCTCGCCCGGTTTCGTCATCTCTGTCTCGCGCACCCTGAGCCAGGACGGGGTGGTGGCGCACCGTGACGACTTCACCACTCGTTATGTGCCCGAGGACGAGGTGGTCTGCACTCACCCTGATGCGGGGTACTGACGACCCGTGCCCTACCTATGCGGCGGACGGATTACCCTGTAGCCATGACGTATGTGATCGCTCAGCCGTGCGTGGACCTCAAGGACAAGTCTTGTGTCGAGGAGTGTCCCGTCGACTGCATCTATGAGGGCGAACGTTCCCTCTACATTCACCCCGACGAGTGCGTCGACTGTGGTGCCTGCGAGCCGGTCTGTCCGGTGGAGGCGATCTACTATGAAGATGATGTCCCGCAAGAGTGGGCGGACTACTACAAGGCGAATGTTGAGTTCTTCGACGACCTTGGCAGTCCTGGTGGGGCAGCCAAGATGGGTCTGATCGCCAAAGATCACCCGTTGATCGCTGCTCTGCCGCCGCAGTCGCACGACGAGTGATCTCCTCCGCCCGCGCCCTTTTGTCGACTTACCCCAGGGAGTACTGATGACTGAATCCACGACGGCCCAGGCGGCGACGCTGCAGCACGGAGAGCATGAGTTGTCCCTGCCGGTGGTGACCGCGACCGAGGGCAACAACGGCCTCGACATCGCTGACCTCATGAAGACGACCGGTGACACGACCCTGGACGTGGGGTATGTCAACACCGCCTCCTGCGAGTCCGCTATCACCTTCATCGACGGCGGCAAGGGCATCCTTCGCTACCGCGGCTATCCGATAGAGCAGCTCGCCGAGCACTCCTCGTTCCTGGAGACGTCCTACCTGCTGATCTACGGCGAGCTCCCCACGGCCTCCCAACTGGAGGAGTTTGACCAGAAACTGCGCCGGCACACGCTGCTGGTTGAGCCGATGAAGAACTTCTTCGACGGCTTCCCCCGTGACGCGCACCCGATGTCGGTTCTCTCTTCCTCGGTGTCCGCGCTGGGGACCTTCTATCAGGACAGCCACGACCCGCATGACCCCGAGCAGGTCGAGATCTCCACGATCCGCCTGCTCGCCAAGCTGCCGACGATCGCGTCCTACGCCTTCCGCAAGAGCCAGGGCAAGTCCTTGCTCTACCCGGACAACAATTACAGCCTGGTCGAGAACTTCCTGTGGATGACCTTCGGTCAGCCCACCGAGGCGTTTGAGCTCGACCCGGAGATCGCGGAGGCGCTGGATCTGCTCTTCGTGCTGCACGCCGACCACGAGCAGAACTGCTCCGCGTCCACGGTGCGGATGGTGGGTTCCTCGGAGGCCAACCTGTTTGCGTCCATCTCCGCGGGCATCCATGCACTCTCTGGGCCGCTGCACGGTGGTGCCAACTCAGCGGTGCTGGCCATGCTCGAGCAGATCAAGGCGGAGGGCGGCGACGTCGCGGACTTCGTGCGCAAGGTCAAAGACAAGGAGGACGGCGTCCGGCTCATGGGCTTTGGACACCGGGTCTACAAGAACTACGACCCCCGCGCCGCCATCGTCAAGAAGACGGCCGACCATTTGCTCGCTAAAGCGGGCGACAACGAGCTGCTCGACCTGGCGATGCAGCTGGAGCAGACGGCGTTGAGCGACGACTACTTCGTCGAGCGCAAGCTCTACCCCAACGTCGACTTCTACACTGGCCTGATCTACGAGTCAATGGGCTTCCCCAGCGACATGTTTACGGTGCTCTTCGCGATCGGCCGCCTCCCGGGCTGGATCGCGCAGTACCGCGAAATGATCAACGACCCCGCCACCAAGATCGGCCGTCCGCGCCAGATCTACATCGGCGAGGCTGCGAGAGACTACGTGGCTACGGACCAGCGCTGAGCCGACGCGACAGGCGCAAGACGCTGAAACGGACAAAGGGCCCCCACCGCACGGTGGGGGCCCTTTGTCGTGGTGTCGGCTGTGGGTGCGCTGCTCAGTTCAGCTCGACCACGACGGTCGTCCTACCTGAGGGCTGTGAGTCTGCGGCATCAGCCGCGGCGTGCTGGGCGGGACGCCAGGTCAGAGGAGACCGGTCACGGTCCCAACGTTGGTCGGCGACCTGGACACTGACGACCTGCTCGGCCTCGGCATGGCTGACCAGCCAGGTCGCGACGGCCCAGGCGTGGTCCCCATCGTCCAGCGCCAAGGTGAGCGTGCCAGCATCCGAGCCCGCGTCCACTATGTCCGCAACCCCAAGCTGTTGCCGGAGCTTGGTGGCAAGGTTTTCTGCGGAGCCGGCGGCGGTCGGCGCGTCCAGGTCGCAGCCCATCTGGGTCGCAGAGCCCTCCTGCCCGGTGAGCACGGAGGCCAGGACGCGACCTTCCCACTCGTGATCGGCATACGCGTCGGGAAAAGCGCTGCGTTGCACTTCCTGCGCCACCACGGTGACCACGCCGTCCTGCCAGCCGGGGACGCGCTCCAGCGCGTCGTAGAAGGCGTTGCTGGCATAGACCGGCTCGGTGACCTGCTCGACGGTGCCCCAGCCCTGGCTCGGACGCTGTTGGAAGAGCCCCTGGCTGTCGGCGTGGCCGTAGCGCAGGTTGCGCAGCTTGCTCTCCTGGATGGCTGTCGTGAGCCCGATGGTGGCGGCGCGCGGTGGCAGACCGCGTTGCACGCTGACCGCGGCGATGGTGGCTGCGTTGGCAGCCTGCTCGGGGGTCAAGGACACTGACTGACCGGCCGCCACGAACACGCACTCGGGGGTGGAGAGCCGATCGACAAGCCACCTGGCGCCGAACACCCCTGCTAGGGCACATGCAGTGATGACGAGCAGGCCCACGAGGAGGCGTCTGGACCTGAGCACAGACCGATTCTAGATGCCCGGGGCCGATGGTCCGGGCACGCCACTGGCGTAGGGTCGGCACGTGACTGCAACTCGAGGGGTGCATGTGAAGGGACCGGTGACGCTGCGCGGGGAACGGGTCCCACAGACGACGACCGACCAACGGCTCCTCGAGGGTCGTGAGCCGACGGAATGGGTGCACACGGACCCGTGGCGGGTGATGCGGATCCAGGCGGAGTTCGTCGAAGGTTTCGGAGCGCTCGCCGAGCTGGGGCCCTCCGTTGCGGTCTTCGGCTCGGCGCGAACCGGACCGGGTCACCCTGCCTACGAGCTTGCTGAGAAGATCGGTGCCGAGCTCGTCCGGGCCGGCTTCGGGGTGATCACCGGGGGAGGGCCGGGGACGATGGAAGGGGCCAACAAGGGTGCGGCTGAGGCGGACGGTACTTCTGTGGGGCTCGGGATCGAGCTGCCCTGGGAGAGCGGCCTCAACCCGTACGTCAACCTAGGGGTCAACTTCCGCTACTTCTTCGTCCGGAAGACCATGTTTGTCAAGTACTCCGAGGGGTTCATCGTGCTGCCGGGCGGCGTCGGCACGCTGGACGAGATGTTCGAAGCGCTGACCCTGATCCAGACCGGGAAGGTCACCAACTTCCCGATCGTGCTGCTCGGGACCAAGTTTTGGGCGCCTCTGCTGGATTGGCTACGCGACACCGTGGTGGCAGAGAAGATGATCTCGCCGCAAGACCTGGACCTGCTCCGGCTCACCGATGACGTGGCCCAGGCCGTCGAGTGGATCGTCGAGGCACACCAGGACCGTAGTGGGGCGGAGTTCTCAAGCGGGCGGTGACGTGCGAGGATTTATGTCGTGATCATTGTCGCGGTCGTTGTCGCGGTCTTCGCGCTCGGTGCGGTCGCGATCTGGGCAATGGCTAGGTTCGACGTCCCTGGCCTGAGCGAGCCGGTGACGACGGAGAGCGCGACGCCACTGCCGCTGGGGTCGATCGGCGCGGGTGACGTCGCAGACGTACGCTTCGATCAGGCGATCCGAGGCTACCGGATGGGGCAGGTCGACCTCGCGCTCTCCCGACTGGCCCAGGAGTTGGCGGACCGGGACCAGGAGATCACGCGATTGCGTCTTCGGACCAGCACCGCGGGCCAGCCGCAAGGTCCTGACCGGCTGGGGGAAGCCACCGTGCGTCATCTACAGTCTCAGGAAGGCGTGGATCACACCCAGCAGACCGGAGGGCAGGACCGATGACCGTCACCGCACCGCACCCCGATCTCGTCGTCGGACCCGATGGGGTCATCCGGTGCGGCTGGCCCGGGATGGGGCACGCCGACTACCGTGACTACCACGACCGAGAATGGGGCAAGCCGGTTCACGGTGAGACGGCGCTGCTCGAGCGGCTCTGCCTCGAAGGTTTCCAGAGTGGATTGTCCTGGCTGACGATCCTGCGCAAGCGGCCTGCCTTCCGCGTCGCCTTCGCCAGCTTCGACGCAGATGCCATCGCTGACTTCTCCGAGGCGGACGTCGAGCGTTTGTTGGCCGATGAGTCCATCGTCCGCAACCGTCGCAAGATCGAGGCCACGATCACCAACGCCCGGGCCACCGTCGCGCTGCGCGAGACCGGTGGCCTCGAAGAGCTGCTGTGGACCCATGCGCCGGAGCCGACACCTCGCCCGCGTCGCTTTGTCGATGTCCCGAGCCAGACGTCTGAGTCGGAGCTGTTGACCAAGCGTCTGCGCAAGGTCGGCTTTGTCCAGCTCGGTCCGACGACGGTCTATGCGGCAATGCAGGCCTGCGGCCTGGTCGACGACCATCTCGTGGGCTGCTTCCGAGCCGGAGCTTCTCGGTCCGGCTCCCGGCTCACCGGTGGGATGCGCGTCAGCTCATGACTGTGGCCGCAGCCCCACTGCGGCGTCTGCTCGACCGGCGGTTCGTGCTGGCTGTCGTCGTGATCTGGACGTTGTGTCGGGCGATCACCACGGTGATCCTGATCTATCTGGCCGACCAGAGCCAGGACCCGGTCGTCTACGACGACTCGGGAGTGCCGCGCTACTTCCAGTTCGCCACGCTCTGGGACGGCGCGTGGTACGAAAGGATCGCCACCGACGGTTATCCGCAGGAACTCCCTCGTGCAGCCGACGGCATGGTCAGGCAGAACCCCTGGGCGTTCTACCCGATCTTCCCCTTCTTGTCGCGAGGTCTCACGGCGCTGACCGGCCTACCTTTCGCCGTCACGGGCACCATCATTGCCACCCTCCTGGGGTATGCCGCAGCGATCGTCGTCGCTGGCCTGCTGCGGGAGAAGGTGGGCCGGGCCGCGGCACTGAGCGCTACGGTGCTGCTTGGCACCTACCCGAGTGCACCTACCTTCCAGGTCGCCTACACCGAGTCCCTGGCGCTGCTGCTCCTGGCCGCAGTCCTCTGGCTGCTCGTCCGACGAGCGTGGTGGGCTGCGGCGGCCGTCGCCCTGCTCACCGGGTTGGCGCGCCCCATCGCGCTGCCCCTGGGCCTGGTTGCGCTCGTCGCGGTCATCGTGCGGTGGCGTCGTCGTCAGGAGCACCCGATCACTCGCGGCGAGTACGCGGGCATGAGCGCTGCGCTCATCGGTTGCGGGCTGGCCGGCCTCATCTGGCCCATGGTCGCCTGGTGGGGGACCGGTGAACGGGCCGCCTATGCGCTGACGATGTCTTCTTGGCGCGGCGGAGAGGAGATCACGCCGTTCCTGCCGACCCTCGAGCGGGTGCAGTGGCTCTGGGGAGAGGTGACCGGCTTGGTCATCCTGGCCGCCGGCCTGGCGCTGCTGCTGGTCGCAGTGCTCGGGCCGTGGGCTAAGGGACTGGGGGTTGAGTTGCGCACCTGGTGCCTCGGCTATGTCCTGTACCTGTTCGCCGCGTTGGATCCGTGGACGAGCATCTTCCGCTACCTGGTGCTGCTCTTCCCGCTGTTCGTGCTCCTGGTGGGCGGAGGCCGAGGCAGAGATCGTGGCTCAAGCGCATCGCCGACCACGGGCCGGCCGCCGCAACCCACCTGGCTGCTGGTGGTGCGCTGCGTCGTCATCGCGCTGATCTTCGTGGTGCTTCAGGCGTGGTGGTCCTGGGAGCTCTTCCGCTTCGTCCCGCCTACCGACGACCCGCCGTGACTCTCAGCGGCCGCTGAAGCGAGGCTTTTCCTTGGCCAGGAAAGCGGCCACTGCGGCGCGGTGGTCCTCGCTGGTGCCGGTCCGGGTCATCTGCTGGTCCTCGTAGTCCAGGGACTCGGTGAGGGGGTGCCCGGCCGAGAAGTTCACTGCGCGACGGACGGCCCCGTAAGCGAGCGTCGGACCGGCAGCCAGGGTGTGCGCGACCTCCGCGACCTTGCCCGCCAGCTCCTCGTCCGGGACGACCTCGGTTGCCAGTCCGAGGGCGAGGCACTCCTGCGCGTCGATGGTGCGCGGGAAGTAGAGCAGCTCCTTGGCCTTGGCAGCGCCCACCAGGCGGGGCAGCGTCCAGGAGGTGCCGGAATCGCACGAGAGCGCGATCCCGGTGAAGGCGAGGTTGAACCCGGCCGACGCCGCGACATACCGAAGATCGGCGGCGAACGCGAAAGCGGCGCCTGCCCCCGCAGCGACCCCGTTCAGAGCGGCGATCACCGGCTTGTCCATGGTGGCCAGCAGCTCGACGACGGGGTTGTAGTGCCGGGCGACCGTGGTCCATAGCTGCTGCGGGTCCTCGGCCAGCAGAGCGACGTGCTCATTGAGGTCCTGACCCACGCAGAAGGCGCGCCCTGTGCCGGTCAGCACGACGCACCGCACGGACTCGTCCGCCGCAGCACCCTGCAGGGCGCCCAGCAGGGCCTCTTTGGTGGCCACGTCCAGCGAGTTCATCGCGTCCGGGCGGTTCAGGGTCACGGTGCACACCCCCTCGGAGTGCGTCACCAGGACGGGGCCCTGCGGGGCGGTGGAAGCATCAGGCTGGCTCATGAGGATCAATCTACGGCGTCCCTATCCACGGCCCAGAGGGTCTGCGTAAGGAACTGCTCAGCAGCCGGGCGCAGGCCAGCCGCGATGTCCAGGAAGCGCTCCCGGGCGTGCTGACCCGGCCATGAGCGGGGGAGCACCTCTGCCGGAAGGCCAGGGTCGGCGAAGAGGAACTTGCGCCACTCGTGCACCAGGTGCGCCCGCACGGGGTAAGCAGCCTTCGGGGGCAGATCACGGACGTCAGCGGGGTGGGGGAGCCCGTCCGCGAAGCTCTGGTATGCCGTGCCGAGAGCATCGAGGTCCCACACCTTTGCGGCGAGGCGGGCTGCGCGGGTGCTGTCACCAGTGAGTTTTCCGGTGCTTTCCAGAGTGCCGACAGTGTGGTTGGCGGCGTCGTCGATGCGGCCGCGGGAGTGACCGTCCAGCGGCCCGACGACTCCTGACCAGGTCGCGCCGTGCTCGGCCAGCACCAGCGCCAGCTCCGGGCTCGGTCTCGGGCTGATCCACGTCGATGCGGCTAGGCGGCCGTAGCCCAGGTAGCCGAGCGAGGCCGCGACGTGGTCACGGCGGCGACGATTGGCGCCGTGGTCGACGACCACGACGTGCCACGAGCCCGGCCAGGGAGCGGGTCCAGAAGCGTAGATCCGGCGGTAGGCGCGGGCTAGCCGGTTCTGGGCCAGCGGCGTCGCGGCATACCCGCGAGCTCCGTCGCGGGCCTCCGCGACGAGCCAACCCTCGCGGACGAGTCGGGACACCGCCGTCCGGGTAGCCGCGGGCTGCACACCGCAGGACTGCGCCAGCGCGACGACCCCGGCGACAGGACCCCACCATCCATGCTCGCGCAGGTGGTCACCGTAGACATCGACGACGGCGGAGCGGGCATGCACGCTCCCAGTATTCCAGCAACCTGATCGCCAGCACGTCGTCGCAGGTCGGCGCCCTGCCCACGCCGTCGCAGGGGTGTCACCGTCGGGCGCGCCCGAAGGTCCTTCGATTAGGCGGGTCGAGGAGCAAGGGGGATAATAGGAAGCAGAATTCATACCCGGCGCACCGGCGCCGGGATGCGGTATCTGGCCGCGTCACAAGGAAGGGCAACCCATGGCAGCAATGAAGCCTCGCACCGGCGACGGCCCCCTGGAAGTCACCAAGGAGGGACGCGGCATCGTCCTGCGGATGCCGCTCGAGGGCGGTGGACGCCTGGTGGTGGAGATGAACGCTACCGAGGCGACCGCACTGGGCGACGCCATCAAGGAGTGCGTGGGCTGAGTCCCCCCTCGCTAAGAAGCCCCCGGATCATCACGCTCCGGGGGCTTCTTCGTGTGTGGTGGGTCAGCGTCGGACGGCCACCAAGAGACCGTCGCCGACGGGCAGGAGCGCCGACAGGAGCCGATCATCCTGGCGCAGCTTCTTACCGAGATCGCGCAGCAGGGTGGTGACGTCGTCACGGGCCGCCGGGTCAGCGACAAGATCCCCGCCGAGCATGTTGTTGACCACCAAGACGCCGCCCTGTCGCAGGAGGCGAAGAGCTTCCTCGACGTAGGCCGGGTAGCTGTCGCGGTCGGCGTCGACGAGCACGAGGTCGTAGGCGCTGTCGGTCAGGCGGCGGAGGACCTGGCCAGCATCCCCACTGATGACCCTTGTGCGCTGTGGGGGGATCCCTGCCTCGGCATAAGCCTCCTTGGCGGCCTGCTGGTGCTCCGGTTCGTTGTCGATCGAGGTCAGGATGCCGTCGTGCGGCATGCCCTGCAGCAACCACAGGCCGGACGTCCCCGAGCCGGTGCCGATCTCCACGACGTGGCGAGCGGCCACCGTGGAGGCCAGGAGACGTAGGGTCGCGCCGGCAGCGGGGGAGATGGGGTCGGTCCCCAGCTCTTCTCCGCGCCGCTGGGCGCTCTCGAGCACCGGATGCGGGGTGATGAAGTCCTCGGCGTAGACGAGCGAGGCCAGCTTGGGGGATGCCATGCCGCCAGCCTATCTGCCAGCCCTACCCAGCCTGTTCTCAGCAGGGACTGCCACGGTAGCCCGATGAGCCCGCAGCGCACGGACCTCGCGGCCAGCACCAGCCCACCAGACGACCAGGTCGCCTGGGTCCCCCCGACGTGGGAGGAGATCGTGCGGCAGCATTCGGCGCGTGTCTACCGTCTCTCCTACCGGCTGACCGGCAACCCCCATGAGGCCGAGGATCTGACCCAGGACGTCTTCGTTCGGGTCTTCCGATCGCTCGATTCCTATCGGCCGGGCACCTTCGAGGGCTGGTTGCACCGCATCACCACCAACCTCTTCCTCGACAAGGTCAGACGCAAGCAACGCATCCGCTTCGACGCGCTGAGCGAGGAGCTCAGCGCCAGACTGCCCCTGCGAGCCTCCGGCACCGACCCCGAGGAGGTCTTCGAAATGACCCACCTCGACGCGGAGATCCAGTCGGCGCTGATGGCGCTCCCTCCGCAGTTCCGGGCGGCCGTGGTGCTCTCCGACATCGAGGGCTATTCCTATGACGAGGTGGCCCAGACCCTCGGCATCAAGATGGGCACGGTGCGGTCCCGCATCCACCGGGGCCGGGCGCTGCTGCGGCAGTCGCTGGCGCACCGGCGTCCAGCGCCTCGTGGGCAGGCAGTGGCCAGCGCCGTTTTCCCACAGCCAGCGCTCGGTTGACCACCCGTCCGAGTTCTGGCAGCGCTTCGTCAGGGAAGCCGTTGGTGGGTGCTGATCGTGACCTTGACACAATCGCCCCATGACGGACCCGACGGCGCTGATCCCGCAGCCGCAACCGCGCACGGAGGTGCGACGACGTCGCGGTGCCCCCATCGTGCTAGCTTCGCTCGTTGCCGGTCTGGTCGGTGGACTCGGGGGCGGGGTCCTCGTGCAGACCGTGGCACCGCAGCCCGTCTCCTCGCGTGCGCAGGCGCCCCCTCTCACGCCGGCGCAGCCGGTGACCAGCGTGCCTGTCGAGGGCACCATTCCTGCCCTTTCTCGGGCGGCCCTGCCCAGCGTGGCACTGATCTCGCTCGGCCCTGGTGGGCGTGACGGTCAAGGCTCGGGCTTCGTCATCCGGGAGGACGGATACGTCCTGACCAACCACCATGTCATCGCGGCGAGCACCTCCGGGGGCGGCATCACCGTCCAGCTTCCCGGCCTGGAGCCGGCCAGCGCGGAGATCGTCGGCTCCGACTCGATCTATGACATCGCGGTGCTGCGGGTCGACCTGTCCGGACTGGTGCCGCTAATGTTCGCGGATTCCGAAGTCGTCGAGGTCGGGCAGACGGTGGTGGCAGTAGGAGCGCCGCTGGGGCTGGACAGCACCGTGACGAGCGGGATCGTCTCCGCCCTCGACCGCCCGGTGGTCACGGGAGGCGTCGCTGATCAGAGTTACATCAGCGCTATCCAGACCGACGCCGCGATCAACCCGGGAAACTCAGGGGGTCCCTTGCTCGACCTGGCTGGTCGGGTCGTCGGGGTCAACTCGGCGATTGCCCAGGTCCCGAGCACCGTAGGGGTTCCTTCCGGGAGTATCGGGCTCGGGTTTGCGATCCCTGCCGAGCAGGCGGAGCGGACCGCGATCCAGATCATCGAGACGGGCAAGAGCCAGCACCCCGTGATGGGCGTGCATATCGACCTCCATTACACGGGCGAGGGTGCACGGGTCCTGCCCGAGTCCCGCGACGGGATCGACCCGGTCCTTCCGGACGGTCCCGCAGACGTGGCTGGGGTTAAGCCGGGAGACATCATCGTGGCCGTCGACGGCAAACGCATCACCGACTCCACTCACCTCCTCGTGGTGCTGCGCTCGCACGCCATCGGCGAGAGCGTCGAGATGGTGCTGCGGGGTGCCGACGGCGCAGAGCGGTCGGTGTCCATGCGGCTAGCTGGGTCGGGGGACTAGGTAGGCTGTGATGGTCGGTCACCGGGCCGACACCGAGCTGCTTGAGGGGCAACAACGTGCTGAATGTCGGTGGTGGTGAGCTTGTCCTGCTCATCCTCGCTGCCCTGATCATCCTCGGACCGAGCCGGCTGCCGCACTATGCTGCGAAGTTGGCGCAGGGGGTCCGCACGCTCCGTGATCTGGCCGATGGAGCCAAGGCCCAGATCAAGACCGAGATGGGCCCCGCTTTCGAGGATGTCGACTGGCGCCAGCTCGACCCACGTCAGTACGACCCTCGCCGCATCGTGCGTGAGGCGTTGGTGAGGCCATCAGCTCCCACGTCGAACTCGTCCACGGTGACCCGTCCGGACGACGACGTGGCCTCTTTCGTCGGACCCCTGATCGTCCACGATCCGAAGTGCCCGACGCCCTTCGACGTCGAAGCGACCTGATCGACTAGCGGCTCATCGTCGGGGTGATGCCGAGCTTGCGGCCGGCCAGGCCCCGGCCCCGCTTCACCAGCTGCCGGGCGATCCCGCGCAGGGCGGTGGCTGAGGGCGAGTCGGGGGCCGCAACGACGACTGGCCGACCTTGGTCCCCGCCCTCACGCAGCGTGACGTCCAGGGGCACCTGGCCCAGTAGCGGCACAGGGGCCCCGATCGAGCGGGACAGTGAGTCTGCGACCGACTGACCGCCGCCGCTGCCGAAGAGCTCCTGCCTCGTGCCGTCCGGAAGCTCGTACCACGACATGTTCTCGATCACGCCCGCCAGCCGCTGATGGGTCTGCATCGAGATCGCGCCCGCACGCTCGGCCACCTCGGCAGCCGCGAGCTGCGGTGTCGTGACCACGATCAGCTCGCTGCCCGGCAGCAACTGGGCGACGCTGATGGCGATGTCGCCGGTGCCTGGCGGCAGGTCGAGCAGAAGGACGTCGAGGTCGCCCCAGTAGACGTCCGCCAGGAACTGCTGCACCGCTCGGTGCAGCATCGGTCCACGCCAGACGACGGGCTGGTTGCTGGGCACGAACATCCCGATGGAGATGACCTTGACCCCACTCGGCTCGGCGACCGGCGGCAGAATCATGTCGTCGAGCTGAGTCGGTGCCTGCGTGATCCCCAGCATGCGGGGCACCGAGAAGCCGTAGATGTCGGCGTCGACGACACCGACGCGCAGTCCTTGCGCCGCCATCGCTACCGCCAGGTTGACCGTCACCGACGACTTTCCGACGCCGCCCTTGCCGGAGGCGATCGCATAGATCGTGGTCAGCGAATCAGGTCGCGCAAAGGGGATCTCGCGTTCGGTCCCACCCCCGCGGAGCTGGCTGCGCAAGGATCCGCGCTGCTCGTCGGTCATCACGCCGAGGTGCACGTCGACTCCGGTGACGCCTTCGACGGCAGACACGGCCGCCGTCACGTCCTTGGTGATGCGGTCCTTGAGCGGGCAGCCGGGAACCGTCAGCAAGACACTGACGCGAACGTGCCCGTCGTCCGTGACATCCACCGACTCCACCATCCCGAGCTCGGTGATCGGCTTGTGGATCTCGGGGTCGTCGACGGTCGCTAGGGCAGCGTGCAGGGCATCGGTGCTGGGAACGGACATGTGTCCATGTTAAGCCGCGGCGGGTCCGCCTCCGATTCACCCCTCTGCGTCACCTCGGCTCGCCTGGCCAGGACCGGCTGACTCGGCGGGAGGGGAGGGTCGCCATCCACGTTCGTCCATGTCCTCCAGCAGGGTGCGGAACTCGGAGCGGATGAAGTCACGGGTAGCGACGTCGCGCATCGCGATTCGTAGGGCGGCGACCTCGCGGGTCAGAAACTCGGTATCTGCCAGATTTCGCTCATTGCTGGACCGGTCCTGCTCCATCTGGACCTTGTCGCGGTCGGCTTGCCGATTCTGCGCGAGCAGGATCAGCGGCGCAGCGTAGGACGCCTGCAAGCTGAGCATGAGCGTGAGGAAGATGAAGGCGTACGGGTCGAACCGCACTGACGTCGGCGCCACGGTGTTCCACAGCAGCCAGACGGCCACGAAGATGGTCATCCACACCAGGAAGCGCGCCGTGCCCATGAACCGCGCGAACCGCTCAGCGAAAGCGCCGAAGATCTCTGGGTCCATCCGGGTGGCAGGCATCCAGCCTGGTGTCTTGACCAGCGGCTGATCGAGGCCGGCGGGGCTGCCGCGTCGGGTCGGCGTCGGTCGTCGTGGGGTCCGTCGACCAGCGCGGACGGTGGTGGCGACCTCGGGTCGGGAGGCGTGCGGACGACGCGTTGGCTCAGACATCGTTCACCTGCTGGAGCAGCGCGGTGCCACGTTCTTCGCGCCAGTCTTCGGGCAGGATGTGATCGAGGACGTCGTCCACGGTCACGGCACCCAGGAGGCGGCCCTCGGCGTCGGTCACGGGCAGCGCGACGAGGTTGTAGGTCGCCAGCGCGCGGGTGATCTCGCCCAGCGACGCTTCCGGCGGCATGGGGTCGATGTCGGGGTCGAGGATCGACCCGACGGACTGGTGCGGCGGCTCACGGAGCAGCCGCTGGATGTGGACGCTGCCGAGCAACCGCCCGGTCGGCGTCTCGTGCGGAGGGCGAGTGACGTAGACCAGGGAGGCCGTGGCGGGGTGCAGTTCCTCGCGGCGGACCATGGCCAGCGCCTCGGCGATCGTTGCCTCCGGCCCCAGGATCACCGGCTCGGGAGTCATGAGACCACCGGCGGTGTTCTCGTCGTAGGTGAGGAGCCGCCGGATGTCGGCGGCCTCGTCCGGCTCCATCAGCTGGAGCAACTGCTCCTGGGTCGCGGTGGGCAGGTCGGACAGCAGGTCCGTAGCGTCGTCCGGCTGCATGACCTCCAGGATGTCGGCGGCTCGCTCGGTCGGCAGATGGGTCAGGATCTCGATCCGGTCGTCGTCACCGAGCTCCTCGAGCACGTCGGCCAAGACCTCGTCGTCCAGGGCATCGGCCACCTCGGCGCGGCGCTTGGGCGTGAGGTCGTGGATAGCCTCCGCCAGGTCCTGTGGCTTGAGGTCCCGATAGGCCTCCAGCAGTGCCGTCGCGGCCTGTGGAGGGCCAGCCAGGTGCAGCCCCCCGACCTGGTCGATGTCCAGGATGACGGTCTCGCCGCGGCGGCGCATGCGCAAGCCGCGCACCGCTGAGCCACCCTCACCCTTGCGCACAAAAAGCTTGGTCAGCCGCCAGTTGCCGCCGCGCTGCTGCTCCATACCTGCGTCCTCGACGACGGCGGGGAGGTGGCCATCTAAGATGGTGACCTGTCGGTCGAAGAGCTCGCCCACCACGAGCGTCTCCCCAGGTCGCTGAGCGAAGCGCCGCATGTTGACCAGCCCAGTCGTGATCACGTGGCCGGCATCGATTGAGGTCACCCGGGTGATCGGGACAAAGACCCGTCGTCTCCCTGGGACCTCCACGACGAGGCCGATCGCGCGCGGCCCCTGCTGCGCCGCGCGACCGGTCAAACTGACCACCACGTCGCGCACTCGGCCGACCTCGTCACCCAACGGATCGAAGACGCTCAGACCGTTGAGGCGGGCGACGAAGACACGCGGAATACTCACCTGCGCAGGATAACCGCACGCGGGTGACACAGGTCACTGCGCAACTGGAATATAGCGGGTCACCAGTACGTATACCATGTATGAGGGCCACGTGGCCCTTATTTTGGAATCTATCTTCCGTCCCAGAAAGGACATCGCAGCCCCATCATGGGTCCGACCATCATTTACGTTCCGTCCGCAGGGCGTTCCTTCCGTCATTCGCTGGCTGAGGATGTCGCCAAGCGACCGGTCCGTCCGCGTCGCCGCTTCTTCCGCCGCTGAACATTCGCCGCCTGCTCCCGCTCTGATCGCTGGCTAGCCCCGACCCCCGTGACATGTTGTCCGGGGGTCTTGTGCTGCCCGGGGTCGTCTGTCGGGCGCCGGCGAGGCAGAATGGGGGCGTGACCGCATCTTCATCATCCTGGGGCCGGACGAGCGCAGGGCCGGGACCCGTTATGGCGCTCGCTTATCCGATGAGCCTGGGCGTGCACGACAAGTACGACGATGCCCAGGCTGCCGTCGACTTCCTCTCCGACCATGAGTTTCCGGTCGAGCACTGCATGATCGTGGGAACCGACCTGAAGCAACTGGAGAAGGTGACCGGCCGTCTCACGACCGGCCGAGTGGCGGTCGGTGGCCTGCTCTCCGGGATCTGGCTGGGACTGTTCGTCGGACTCATCTTTGCGCTGTTCGCGCCTTCTGGCGACGCGTTGGTCGCGGTCATCGGGGCCGTGCTGTTCGGCGCGGTCTTCGGACTCGTCTGGGCGCTTCTGGGATACGCGATGACCCGAGGCAGGCGCGACTTCGTCTCAGTGACGCAGGTCGTGGCCACGAGATATGAGGTGCTGACCGAGCACAACCTCGTGCAGCAGGCTCGCGACCTCCTGGATGGACGCGGAGGGAACGCGCTGACCTGAGTCCGGTGACCGCACTGTCTGGCTCAGGCCCGTCGGCTCTCAGCTCTGGCGGACCCCGCCGGAACGGACCCAGGACTCGACCTCCTCAGCAGTGCGGGGGAGCATCTGGGAGAGGTTGCGGCAGCCGTCGGCGGTGATCACGACGTCGTCCTCGATCCGCACGCCGATCCCGCGCAGCTCCTCCGGGACCAGCAGGTCGTCGGACTTGAAGTAGAGGCCTGGCTCGACGGTCAGCACCATGCCCTCCCGCAGCTCGCCCTCGACATAGTCCTCGCGTAGTGCGAGTGCACAGTCGTGGACGTCGATGCCGAGGTGGTGGCTGGTGCCGTGCACCATCCAGCGCCGGTGGAACTGTCCTTCCTCGGCATCCAGAGTCTGCTCCAGCGTGACGCCGTCCGGCAGCAGGCCCCACGCAAGCAGGTGCTCGGCGATCACCTTAATCGCGGCGGCGTGGATGTCCTTGAACCGGTTGCCCGGGCGCGCAGCCGCGAGCCCGGCTTCCTGGGCAGCCAAGACGGCGTCGTAGACCTGGCGCTGGGCCGGCGTGAACGTCCCGTCCACCGGGAGGGTGCGCGTCACGTCGGCAGTGAACAACGAGTCGGTCTCCACGCCAGCGTCCACCAGGAGCAGGTCGCCGCGAGACAGCTCGCCAGTGTTGCGGTTCCAGTGCAAGGTGGTGGCGTGCTCCCCGGCGGCGCAGATGGAGTCGTAGCCGACGCCGTTGCCGGTATGCCGCGCGTGCAAGCCGAAGACGCCCTCGACCCACCTCTCGCCCCGGCCGCGACGCACCGCCTCGGGAAGCTGCTCGACCACGGCATCAAAGGCGGTGGCGGTGGCGGCCACCGCCTCCTCCATCTGTCGCACTTCCCAGTCGTCCTTGACCAGTCGAAGCGTCGACAGCGCACGAGAGAAGGCCTCGTCGGCGAGCTGGACCGCAGTGGTGGCTTGCTCGTCCTGGGTCAGACCGACCTGCCCACGGACCTGGTCCACCAGCATGGTGACCTCACGGTCCGCTTCGCGGACCATTCGCACGGAGAGGCCACCGGGTCCAGCGTCCTTGCCGATCGCGTCAGCGAACTGGTCCAGATGGCGGGTGGCCAGCCCTAGCTCAGCGGCGGCGGACGAGAGCGTCGGCCGGCTGCCCACCCAGAACTCACCGACACGGGAGTCGGCAAAGAACTCCTCGGAATCGCGGTCGGCGAGCGGCAGGAAGTAGAGCACCGCCTCATGGCCGGCGGGGGTGCCGTCCGCGGCGATCACCGGCTCCAGGACGAGGACACTGTCGGGCTCGCGATCCACTCCCAGACCCGTGAGGTGGGCGAAGGCGCTGTGCGGACGGAAGACGTAGTCGGTGTCGTTGCTGCGGATCTTCAGACCGCCCGCAGGAACGACCAGCCGCTCCCCTGGGAAGGCGGCCGAGACCGCCTCCCGGCGGGTTGCGGCATACCTCGCCGCCTCGGTGAGCTCTGGCAGCTCAGTGCTGCGCGGCGCCCAGTGGCTACCCATGAAGGTGCGGAAGGCCGCCCCGGTCGGACGGCTGCGGTGGTCGGCCTTGTGTTGCTTCTCGCTGACGTTCACCCCTCCATCGTAGGTGGACTCCACCACCACGTGCCGGTCAGGTTCGCCGCTTAGGATTGGGCGGTGAGTGACCAATTGACCGGCCCGGTCGAGCAGGGTGAAGTGACTGGGCCCCAGCAGCTGGTGCCCCGGCAGATCACTGCGGCACCGCGGGCGACCCGGCTGTGGCGTGACCGGGCGGCTCAGGTCGTGCGCAGTGACTCGCCGCCCACGGTGGCGCTGGGGACGCGGACCGGGGGCGATGAGTCGGTCACCCAGCGCCAAGCACGATCTGTCATCGACCTGGCGCTTCGGGTCGGTGAGGCGATGCTGTCCACCGGCGCCTCCGCGGCAGATGTGGTCGCCACCGTGCTTCGGCTCTTCCACTCCTACGGCGTCACGTCCTCGCATGTGGACATCACTTTTACCTCGATCAGCATCTCGATCCACCGGGGGATGGACGAGGACCCGCTCTCGGTGATGAGGGTCATCCCCGGACGATCTCTGGATTACACCCGGCTGGAGGCGGTGCTGAGGCTCGTCGACGAGGTCGTCGGGGCCGCTCAACGTGGCACGGGGTCGTTGGACGTCGAGACGGCCAGGGAGCGTCTGGCGGCCCTGGTGACGGCTCCCCACCCTTATCGGCGCTGGGTCGTGACCTTCGGCAGTGCGCTCATGGGTATGGGGATCGTCATGCTCTTCGGCGCGGGCCCCGGCATGTGGGCGCTCGCCGCACTCTCGGCATTGGTGGTCGACCGCGTGCAGCGGTTGCTCTACCGGGCCGGGGTGGCCGCCTTTTTCGCCCAGGTCGTCAGCGCGGCGGTGCCCGCGATCGTCGCATTGGGGTTGTTCCGGGCACAGCAGCAAGGCTGGGACGTGCCTGGGGTCGAACGGCCCTCCCTCGTCGTGATCTCGGGGATCGTCATCCTCCTGGCCGGGCTTGGCCTGATGGGGGCGACCCAGGACGCCCTGGACGGTTACTACGTGACCGCCGGCGCTCGTGGGCTGGAGGTCGTCCTGATGACGCTAGGCATCGGGGTCGGGGTGGCGCTGGTGATGGGCGTCGCCAAGTGGATGGGCACCTCCATGGAGGTCAACGACGCGACGGTGCTGGGCGGCAGTCTGTTGCTCAACCTGATCGGGGCCCTGTTGATCGCCATCGGCTTCTGCCTGACCACCTACGCCGGCCTGCGCACGACGGTGCTCGCGGCCCTGATCGGCGGTCTTGGCTGGGTGATCTTCGAGGGTGGGCTCCAGCTCGGGCTCGGCTCGCCCGCGTCAGCGGCGGCGGCGGCGGTGCCGGTGGGAGCCCTCGCGCATGCTGCCTACAGCCGACTACGAGTCCCTGAGCAAGCGGTGGCTGCCGCGAGCATCGTGGCCCTCCTGCCCGGTCTGGCGGTCTACCGCGCCATCAACCTGATCCTCGAGAACAACCCTGCACTGGTGGGCATGGCCGTGCTGCAGTTCGTCACGGCCGTGTCAATCGGTCTTGGCCTGGCCGCCGGACTGTCCATCGGTGGCTTCCTGGCCCGGCGAAGGTTCGGGCTGGATCTGGCCTCCCAACGCGCCAGGCGTCGAGCCCAGGGCAGCACCCTTTAACCGTCGGTGCTCTCGCCGGCTAGGCAGACGAACGGCCGCCGGTGGTCCTGGCTCAGTCCTTCCACGTCCAGGACGTGAGCACCGCGTCGAGCAGCGGCGCGGTCTTCTTCGCCTCGCTCTCCAACGACGAGAGCGTCGCGACGTAGAGCGTCCCGTCGTGACTGACCCAGCGCTGGGTCTGGACGAGCTTCTTGCCGGAGACCTCGCGGGTGATGATGTAGCCGGGCGCCTTGTTGCCATCGACCTCGATCGGATCGAGCAGCTCGTAGCTGCCCTTCTTGCCAGCCAGCTCCTTGGCGGTCGCCTCCACTGCTGAGGTCAGGTTCTTTACGTACTTCTCCTGAGTCACCAAGATGTTGGTGAAGAAGCCGTCGACCTGCTCCGGCACCTTGGCCGCCACCTGCACCCCTGGCGTGTCGACCAGGTCGATCGCATCGACCCAGCCCTGGGGCAGCTCGACCTCGAACGCACCGTCGGAGGCAGAAAGGACGGTGGGAGCCGCCGTCGAGGAGGAGCCCTCGGTGCTGGGTGCCGCAGTGGTCGGGGCGGCGTCTGCAGTGCTCGGCGCTACGTCGGCGGACGTCATGGTCGCGCTGTCTTCAGACTGCGTGCTGGTCGTCGGGCCCTCGTTTGTCGGCTCCTCCTGTGCGCAACCGGCAAGCACGGTCGCGGAGATGACTGCACCGACGGCAGCAGTGACGACTGGCCGACGGAGCAACGACAGGGACTGCGACAACGACATAGAACTCCTCAGGTCGGGACGGCCGGCAGATCCGGCTCGTCACGTGTTCGAGGGTTAAGTATGCCGTGTCCGGACACCGCATACCGTGTCCTCATGGTCACCCTCGCGCCAGCTGCACGCATCGATCTTCATACGCACTCGTGGTGCAGCGACGGGACCGAGGCGCCCGGCGTGGTCGTGGCGCAGGCGGCGAAGGCCGGTCTGGACGTGATCGGGCTCACCGATCACGACGTCGTGAGCGGGTGGGCGCAAGCCGATGCGGCGGGTCGGGAGCAGGGTGTCCTGGTGGTGCCGGGCATCGAGGTGTCCTGCAACTGGCGGGGGATCTCCGTGCACCTGCTCGCCTATCTGCCCGATCCCCATGACGAGCCCCTGCTCGCTGAGCTGAGCGCCAGCCGGTCGAGCCGAGACACGAGGCTGCAGCGGATGGTCAAGCTGCTCGCGGCCGACGGCTACCCGATCACCTACGACGAGGTGCTGGAGATGGCCGCAGCGCAAGCCTCGCTCGGACGACCGCACATCGCTGACGTGCTCGTGCGGCACGGCGTCTTCCCAAGCCGGGACGAGGCCTTTGCCGACGTGCTTTCCTCTGACAGCCGCTACTACGTCGCCCACCATGCCCCCGACCCCGTGCACGCCACGGAGATGATCGTCGCCGCCGGAGGAGTGCCGGTGATCGCGCACCCGTTCGCCAGCAAGAGGGGAAAGGTGGTCAGTGATGACCTCCTCGCAGACATGGCCGATGCGGGGATGGTAGGCGTCGAGGTAGACCATCGTGACCACGGCCCCTCGGAGCGTGCCCATGCGGCCGCACTCGCGGATCGGCTCAGGCTCGTACAGACCGGCTCGAGCGACTACCACGGCGCGGGCAAACCGAACCGGCTCGGGGAGAATACGACGCGAATCGCGTCGCTGGAGGCGATCCTGGAGCGGGCGACCGGGACGGGTCTGCTGGGCGCACACTGACACCGGGCGGTCGCTGGTGCCGGTCCGGGCGGTCGGTCTACTCGGAGGCGGCGGCCCCGCCGGTCTTGGTGATCCTGCGACGACGACGGCGCGGGGCGCTGTCGGTGCGACGCTCGGCATGCCCGTGGCTCTCGGTGCGATGGTCTCCCTCGCCCCGGCCCCGACGTGGCTCGCTCGAACGCTCGCTGCGACCGGCGTCCCGGGAGCGGTCGCTGCGATGGCCGTCACGCTGTCCCTGACCGCTCTTGCGCAGGCTCGGTCCACCGAGGTCCTCAAGGCGCTCCGCGCCCAGGCCCTGCTGGGTGCGTGCCGACTTGGGCAGCGTGCCGCGGGTCCCCTCGGGGATGTCGAGATCGTCGTAGAAGTGCGGGCTTGCCGAGTAGGTCTCGACCGGCTCGGGGATCCCGAGGTCCAGCGCCTTGTTGATGAGGCTCCAGCGGGGCATGTCGTCCCAGTCGACGAAAGTGACCGCGATGCCGTCGGCGCCCGCGCGGCCGGTCCGGCCGGTGCGGTGCAGGTACGTCTTCTCGTCCTCGGGGCACTGGTAGTTCACCACGTGCGTGACATTCTCGACGTCGATGCCGCGAGCAGCCACGTCGGTGGCGACGAGCACGTCGACCTTCTCGTTGCGGAAGGCGCGCAACGCCTGCTCGCGTGCCCCCTGGCCCAGATCCCCGTGGATGGCCGCCGCCGCGAACCCGCGGTCGGCCAGGTCGTCCGCGACCTTAGCCGCGGTCCGCTTGGTGCGGGTGAAGATGATGCTGCGTCCACGACCCTCCGCCTGGAGTAGCCGAGCGAGCATCTCCACCTTGTCCATGGCGTGCGCCCGGTAGACGAGCTGCCTGGTGTTGGCGACCGTGGCGTGGCCATCATCGCTCATGGCGCGGATGTGCGTGGGCTGCGTCATGTACTGACGGGCCAGCGCGACGACCGCACCCGGCATGGTTGCGGAGAACAGCATGGTGTGACGCCCGGCCGGCGTAAGTGCGAGCAACTTTTCGACGTCAGGCAGGAATCCGAGGTCGAGCATCTCGTCGGCCTCGTCGAGGACTACTGTCCGGACGTGCCCGAGATCGAGGTGACCTTTGGCCGCCAGATCGAGCAACCGTCCCGGAGTCCCGACGACGACCTCGACACCGCGTGCGAGCTGCTCGATCTGCGGCTCGTAGGCACGACCACCGTAGATGGTGGCGACCCGGATGCCGCGGTAACGGGCCGCGTTGGACAGGTCTGCGGCGACCTGGACAGCGAGCTCACGAGTGGGAGCGACCGCAAGAGCCTGCGGCGCGCCCGGGCGCGGCAGCTCGCCGAACCCGGTGTCGTTGGGGGCGAGGACATGCTCGAGGATCGGCAGCCCGAAGCCGAGCGTCTTGCCGGTGCCGGTCTTGGCCTGCCCGATGATGTCGTGGCGGCTGAGCGCCACAGGGAGGGTCATGGACTGGATCGGAAAGGGGTGAGTGATGCCGCCGTCGGCCAGCGCCCGCACGATGTCGGGGTGAATGCCAAAGTCGGCAAAGGTGGGATTTTCTTGCACTGTTGATCTCACGATCGTCTCGAAGGAACCGAGGCAGCGATATGTCGTGCCCCGGGCTCTCGGGCCGATCGGAAAATATCCGTCAAGATGGCCAGGCGACGCGCCCGACCAGCAGCAACCGCGTTGAGCGCGCGGCCGACCGGTCACCGGTGAACAGGTCAATCCTACCGGACAGTTGGTGCTTCGCTGGCCCAGGACAGCGCGACGGCGCGCCCCCATGCAGGGAGCGCGCCGTCGTGAGACTGGCGGAAGGTCAGTTCACGCGCTTGTTCTTGCCCGTGACCAGGCCGTAGACAACGACCGCCACGATGGCGAAGATGGTGCCGAGGATGAGGCCGGAGGGGCTCCACTGACCGCCGGAGCGACCGAGGAACTCCGCGCCGACGTAAGCGCCGACGAGGGAGCCGACGGCACCCAGGATGACGGTCATCAGAGTCGAGATGTTCTGCCGGCCCGGAAGGATCAGGCGGGCGAGCGGCCCGACGATACAACCGATCACCAGTGCGATGAGAAGAGTAGTAAGCATGTGATGCCCTTTCGAAGTCAGTCCAGCAGGAGACTGTTCCTGCTGCCTGGCGCCGCCCCTGCGGAACGGCACCGTAGTCTGTAACGGCAGTCACAGTAGTGGCATTCCAGCCGGTGTGCGAACCGTAGCGCGCACGGCGCACTAAACGGAGCCCCGACGTCCGGGCGGTGGAGTCGGCTCAGTGGATGCCGAAGCCGACCGCGCTCTTCTCCTGGACGCCGATCTCGACATACGCCAGCGAGGCCGCGGCGATGATCACGGTGGCGCCCTTCTCGTCCTCAAACTCCAGCAAGCTGCCCCCGGAGGAGAGCACGTCCGTCACGGTGGCTCTGATGTGCTCGGGGGTCTGGCTGGACTCGAAGACCACTTCACGAGCGATGTCGCGGATACCGATACGAACCTGCACGGGGGTGCCTCCTTGATGGCGGGTGCTCTAGGAGGAGGTTAGCCCGACTGGCTGGACCTCCGGGACACCACCTCGGCTGCCGACCCGGTGCCGAGCGGCGGCATATAGCCGATCCCGCGCCAGGCCAGCGTCATGACGAGGTTCGCAGCCTGCTGCCGGGGGACCGCCGAGCCGCTCTCATACCAATGCCTTGCGGCGGCTTGGACCTGGTTGACGAGCCCGATCCCGAGCAGGACGCACTCCTCCCAGGTCAGATCGGTCTGTTCTTGAAGCACCCGTCCCACCGCGGCCGCGCAGCCGTGCTGGGCCTCGTCCAGCACCGCCGCCACTGCCGGCTCGCTGCCCATGTCGGAGGCCAGGATTAAGGGATAGCCCGAGTCGGGACGGTCGATGAACTCGAAGAAGGCGTCGATGGTTGCCGCGATCCGCTCCGCGTTGTCGGACGTGGAGGCCAACGCCGCCTCGACGGTGCTGATGATGGTGTCGCGAGCCTGGTGGGCTAGGGCCAGATAGAGATCTAACTTGCTGTCGAAGTGCTGGTAGAGGACCGGTTTGGACACGCCGGCGCGGTTGGCGATGTCGTCCATCGCCGTCGCGTGGTAGCCATTCTCGGAAAACGCCGTCAACGCCGCCTTGAGCAGGAGCGCCCGTCGTTCGCCGTGAGGCAGTCGGACGCGGCTTGCGGGTGGTGCGAGGTCCTGGCCGGTCACGTCATCTCCTCGTCGTCCGCCTCCGGGCATCTTAGAGCCCAGGGCCACACCCGGACGACCGGCCCCGACGGGCACCTGACAGGTGTGTCGTCGGGCGATGGTGTGATGGACGTATGTCGATCGCCGCCGAGGTCCGTTCCGCGCCCAGCAGGCGATGGCTCAAGGACGCCGAGCAGGACGAGGTCATCGGTCACCACGAGGGGGTGCTCCTCGTCCTCGGCGCACCCGGCAGCGGCAAGACCTCCACGGTGGTCCGGCACGTGCAGCGGCGCATCCTCGACGACGGTCTGCCGCCCGATGCCTGTCTGGCCCTGGCGCCCACCAGGGCGGCTGCGGCGCGGCTCCGGACCGCGATTGGCCGCGGACTGGGGAAGACCTTTGCCGAGCCGCTCGCCAGGACTCCCAGCTCGCTGGCGTTCGCCGTCCTGCGGCTGGCTGCGGCGAGCGCGGGAGAGCCGCTGCCGAGGCTGTTGTCAGGAGCCGAGCAGGATGTGATCCTGCGGGAGTTGCTGGCCGGTCACCAGGAGCAGGGGACCGGGCCGCAGTGGCCGGCACATCTGGGTGCCGCGCTGCCGACCGCGGGCTTTCGCGCGCAGTTGCGCGACCTGCTCATGCGGGCTGTCGAGCACGGGTTGGAGCCGCATGACCTCATCCGCCTCGCGCACGAGCACGGTCGGCCGGAGTGGGTGCCTGCGGCAGCGGTGCTGGAAGAGTATGACCAGGTCACGGCACTGTCGGAGCCCGGCAGTTTCGACCCGGCGTGGATCTGCACGGCGGCCGCTGATCAGCTCGAGGACGACCCGGCACTGCTGGACACCGTGCGCGCGCGGCTGCGCCTCGTCGTGGTCGACGATGCGCAGGAGCTCACCGCCTCCGCCGCACGGCTGGTGCGCGTGCTCTCTGCCCGCGGCGTCCCGGTCCTGTTGGTCGGGGACCCAGACGTCACGGTGCTCGGTTTCCGTGGTGCGGTGCCTGGACTCTTCGTCGAGTTGGCGCAGGATCTGCACGGCGACGGTCCCGTCCGGACGGTCACGCTGCGCACCCGCTATCGAGGCAGCACCGAGTTGGTGCACGCCTCGGCACGGGTCGCCGAACGCATCGGCGTCGTGCACGGCACCGCGCACCGCCGTCCGTTCACGCTCGCTGCCTCGGCGGCCCGCACTGGTCCGGCGCCGATGGATCGCGCTGGCCAACCCCGCCTCTCAGCGGACCCCGGCAGCGTGGAGGTGGCGGTGGCGCGCAGCCACGGGCAGGAGGCCGCCTATGTGACGCAGTGGATACGTAAGGCGCACTTACTCGGTGGCGTGCCCTGGGACGAGATCGCAGTGATCGCCCGCTCCGGAGGGCAGCAGGAGACCCTGCGACGGACCCTCAGCGCTGGTGGCGTGCCGGTCCGCGCGGACCGCTCGGGCACTCCGTTGGGGCAGGATCCGGCGGTGACCCCGCTACTCGTCGCTTTCGACGTCGTGACGCGCAGCAGCGGGGATGACTGGAAACTCAGCGGTGAGGACGCGGTAACCCTCCTGACGAGCGCCCTGGGCGGGGTGGATCCCGTCCAACTGCGCCGACTGCGGCGCTGGGCCCGGACCCAGGAGCTGACGGCTGGCGGGTCGCGCACTGCGGACGAGGTCTTGGCCGCACTCGTGCGCGATGACGACCTCGCACTCACTGCCGCCCCAGACCTGCCCGCCGGCCTGGCGCCGGTGGTGCGTGTGGGGACGGTGCTCCGCAGCGGGCGGGCGTGCTTCGGGCGCACCTCCCCGGGATCCGCGCAGGACATCCTCTGGGCTCTGTGGGAGACCAGCGGTCTGGCTCGCTTGTGGGAGAGCCAGGCACTGGGCGGTGGCGCCCTCGGCGCGCGCGCGGACCGTGACCTGGACTCGGTCCTGGTCCTGTTCGGCGCTGCGGCAAGTTATGTCGAGCGCCTCCCTGGCCGGAGCGCCCGCAGCTTCCTCGAGCACGTTCGCAGCGCGGAGGTGGCCGCAGACACCCTGGTGGTCGGGGCGCGCGCCGACAGTGCGGTGGAGGTGCTGACTCCGCAGGCGGCAGCGGGTCAACAGTGGCGCTTGGTCGCCGTCGTCGGGGTCCAGGAAGGCGTGTGGCCCGATCTCCGGCTCCGCGACACGCTCCTGGGCGCGGAGGCGCTCGTCGCGGCGGTGCGTGGCCAGGCGGTCGCCGGTCCGGAGGCAGTGCGCTCAGCCCAGGCCCAGGTGCGCGCAGACGAGTTGCGTCAGTTCCACCTAGCGCTCAGCCGCCCATCGCAGAGCTTGCTGGTCACTGCTGTCGCCAGCACCGCGGAGCAGCCATCGGGCTTCCTCGACCTCATCGACCCGGGGCATCGGGAGCGCCCAGCGGTCGAGGTCCCGCCGCCTCTCACCTTGCGTGGTCTGGTCGGGCAGCTTCGCCGGGAGGCGGTCCTGCACCAGCGTGAGAGTCGCTTTGCTGCCCGCGATGCTGCCATCGAGACCCTGCTCGTCCTGGCTGACGCGCAGGTCGTGGGAGCTGATCCTCAGCGCTGGTGGGACGTGCGTGATGTGTCCACCCAGCGTGACCTCGTCGAGAGCGGCCCGGTCCGCGTCTCGCCCTCTCGTCTCCAGACCTATCTGGACTGCCCGTTGCGGTGGTTCCTGACCAGCCGTGGGGCGGACACCGGGGGAGCAGACATCGCGCAGATCGGCACCCTTGTCCATAACATCGTCGCGGAGCAGCCAGAGGCCACCGAGGAGGTCCTGACGGCCGAGATTGATCGACGATGGTCAGAGCTCGGTCTCCGGCCCAGCTGGGTCGTGGACAAGCAGCAGGCCAAGGCCCAGGACATGGTCCGACGCTATGTCGCCTACGTCCGCGAGAGCTCCAGCGAAGGGCGAGCGCTCGTCGGGACCGAGATCGAGCTCAGGGCACGGATCGTTGCGGACGACGCCGAAATGCCGCCGGTAGACCTCGTCGGTCGGGTCGACCGACTCGAGCGTGACGCGGAGGGCCGCCTCGTGATCCTCGACCTCAAGACGAGCAAGAACAAGCCCACCAAGGACGAGATCGACACCCACGCCCAGCTGGGGTCCTACCAGGTCGCCGTCGAGTCTGGAGCCTTCGACTCGGTCGCGCCGCAGGCCCGCAGCGGGGGCGCTTACCTCATCAACCTCGGGACCGTGGGAGGGTCGATCACCCAGGCGCAACCGCCGGTCGCGGATGCGCAGGACCCGCGGTGGGCCCACCGCATGCTGCTGCAAGCTGGCGCCGAGATGGCCGGGCATCGGTTCGCCGCCAAGGACCTCGGGCGCCGGTGCCGGACCTGCCCGGCACGCTTCAGCTGTCCGCTCCAGCCCGAAGGACAAGGCCGATGATCGATCTGTCAGAAGGCCAGGTACTGCCCGTGGTTGACGCGCGTTACTCCCCGGCGCAACTCGCTGGGCTCCTGGGGACCCATCTGCCCACGCCTGAGCAGACAGCCATCATCGGGGCGCCACTGCTACCGACCGTGGTGGTCGCGGGCGCCGGCTCGGGAAAGACCGAGACCATGGCCGCACGGGTCGTCTGGCTCATCGCAAACGGCTTTGTCCTCCCGCAGGACGTGCTCGGGCTGACCTTCACCCGGAAGGCCGCGCTTGAGTTGTCGGCACGGCTAGCCGACAAACTCGGGCTTCTCCGGGCAGCAGGCATCTGGACCGCACCGTCGGAGGTCGACGGGGCTGGGACCGAGCACACCGGTCGGCTCTCGGCGGCGCAGATGGGTCAGGTCGATGCTTTCGACCTGCCTACTGTCTCGACCTACCACGCTTACGCCGGACGCCTGGTCGCTGAGCATGGGTTGCGGCTAGGGATCGAGCCGGACGCCCGGCTGCTCTCGGAAGCAGCGTGTTGGCAACTGGCTCATGAAGTGGTGATTTCTTACGGCGGAGACATGGAGGCGATGGACCGGGCCGAGTCGACAGTCGTGCGGGCCGTCCTCGGCCTTGCCGGCGAGCTCGGGGAGCACCTGGTCGAGCCCGACGAGGCCGCCCGGTGGATCCGCGAGATCGCGGACCGGTTGCGCTTCCTCCCCGGTGCCGCCGGTAAGAAACCCAAGGTCATCGCACGTGACCTGGCCAACACCCTGGACATGCAGGCGCTCGTCTACCCCATCGTCGAGGCCTACCGGAGAGCCAAGACCGCCCAGGGCGCCCTCGACTTCGGGGATCAGATGGCGCTGGCTGCGCGGCTGGCACGTGACGTTCCCGAGGTCGCCAAGGCCGAGCGCATTCGCTACCGAGCGGTGCTGCTGGACGAGTTCCAGGACACCTCCGAGGCACAGATGGTCCTGATGACCTCCCTGTTCGCGGGTGCTGACCTGCCCGTGACCGCGGTCGGCGACCCGCACCAGTCGATCTACGGGTGGCGCGGGGCGAGCGCGACGACGCTGACCAGGTTTCCGATGGAGTTCGCCGTCGGCGGGCAGGCAGCGAAGGTGCTCCACCTGTCGACGTCCTGGCGCAACGACGAGGCGGTCCTTGCCGCCGCCAACGCGGTCGCCGCGCCCTTGCGTGAAACCACCCGGATCCCCGTGCGCACCCTGCACGCGCGACCAGGTGCAGGCGACGGGGTGGTGGAGGTCGCTCGCCTTTGCGACCATGTCACGGAGGCTGAGCACGTCGCAGCCTGGGTCAAGGAGCACTGGGGCAGGGCTGGTGGGCGCACGGCGGCGGTGCTGTGTAGGGCACGCGCGCAATTCCCGACCGTCGTCGACGCGCTGCGTCGGCAGGGTCTTCCGGTAGAGGTGGTGGGATTGGGTGGGCTGCTGGATACCCCTGAGGTCCTGGACCTCGTGGCCCTCCTGTGGGTGGTCCAAGAGCCCACCCGTGGGGATCAGGTGATGCGCCTGCTCACCGGACCGGTCTGTCGACTCGGTGCGGCGGATGTAGACGTGCTCTGGTCCTGGGCGCGACAGCAAGGCCGTTGGCCGCAGGACCAGCGGCTCCCACAGGGCACGGATCAGAACGAGCCGGGGCGTGAGCACGCGCCAGTCCTGGCGGAGGCGGTCGACTCACCGCCGCCGCCGGGGTGGGTCGATGCGCACGCGGGCCATCTGAGCCCTGAAGCGACGGCGCGCGTGGCCTGGTTGTCCGGCGTGCTCCACCGAGTCCGTGCGCTGGCACGCCTACCCCTGCCGGACCTCGTGCTGGAGGCAGAGCGTCTCCTCGAGCTCGACCTCGAAGTCGCTGCCGACCCGGACCTGCACCCAACCTGGGGGCGCGCCCAGCTGGATGCTTTGACCGATGTCGCGGCAGGATTTGCCGCCGGCGCGGATCGGGCCAGTCTTGGTGGCTTCCTCGACTGGCTTGATGCGGCCCGTGAGCACGAACGTGGCCTCGAGGGCGCAGAGATCCCCGAGCTTGCCGAGATCAGCGTCGATGCGTCAGCTGTCCAGGTCCTGACCGTGCACGCCGCAAAAGGGCTCGAGTGGGACGTCGTCGCGGTGCCCGGCCTGGTCGAAGGGACCTTCCCCTCCGGGACTGTCAGAGCGACTCATGACGGCACGGCGTGGCGGGTGGGTGATCGCAAGGACAAGGCGTGGTTGGCCGGGATCGGCAACCTTCCGACTCCGCTGCGAGGAGACCGGGAGGGCCGTCCCACACTGCCGTGGTCCTCTGTCCCTGACACCGGAGTGCTGGACGCCGAGTTCGCTCGACTTGTGCTCGACGGTGGCACCTACGCCGTCCAGGAAGAGCGCCGCCTCGCTTATGTCGCCTTCACCCGCGCTCGGCATCGTATGTTGCTGACGGCACCGGTCTGGTCGACCGGGAAGACGCCCCGCGTGACATCCAGGTTCCTCCTCGACGTGCGCAGCGATGCGCAGGCGGGTGAGGGGACGGTCGTGCGGGAATGGGCACCGATGCCGGACCCCGACGATCCCAGCGACAACGTCAACCCTCGGGCAGCGCAAGAGGCTTCGGCGCCCTGGCCGGTCGATCCCCAGGCGCGTCGCCGTGTCGTCCGCGACGTCGCGACCGCCCTCATGTCGTCCGGCAGTGTGGCCCGGATCGGACCCCCGGAGGCCGCTGGCCCGTCGGGAGAGCTCGCCGCGCTGCTCTTGGCCGAGCGCGCCGAGCAGCGCCTACGGTCCCCGCAACCGGACCTGCCGGAGCACCTCTCGACGTCTGCGGTCGTCGCCTTGGCACAGGACCCTCGGGCGTTCCGCGCGCGGCTTCGACGTCCGCTGCCCACCGCACCGGCTCCGCACGCGCGCCTCGGCACGGCTTTCCATGCCTGGGTGGAGCAGCATTTCGCCCAGGCCGCGCTCGTGGACGTCCACGAGATCCTCGATCCCGATACTGAATCTGATCCCGGTGAACAACTCGAGTTGCTCCAGCAGCATTTCCTCGCCAGTGAATGGGCTGACCGTCGACCTGTAGCAGTCGAGGTTGGCGTGGAGACCGCGGTGGGGAAACGGAGCATCCGCGGCCGTCTTGACGCGGTCTTCACTGATCCCGATGGCGGAGTCACCATCCTGGACTGGAAGACCGGTCGCCCCGGGACCCTCGAGCAGCAACGTCTGCGGGCCCTGCAGCTGGCGGTCTATCGGATCGCCTACGCCAGACTGACAGGGCGCGATCCTGAGCAGGTCCGCGCCGCCTTCTTCTTCGCAGCCACCGGAGAGACGGTTCGTCCACAACTCCCCAATGAGGCCGAGCTCGAAGACCTGTTGGACGAACTGTCAGCGACGAGTTGAATTGCTGCAGGTCAGGCTCGTTCTGACTGGTCCTCATCCGGACCGCCGGGTTGGACCACATCCTCGTCGTCCGCGGCCGTTGGCGTCACGTGCTGGTGCTCAGAGGTGAGCTCGGGCATGCCGTAGAGCTCATGCAGCCGCTCATCGTCGTCGAGGTCCTCGACCTCCGTGCTGGCCTCGTCGTCGGGGCGGACCGGGTGCTTCTCACCGACGGCTTCGAGGTCGCGGTGAGACTGCACCACCGGCACCTCGATCGTCGGGTCTGGATCGAGGTGCCGGTCCGGCAGCGGCCCGCCGTCGTCCGTCTCGGCCCGGACTTCTGGCTTGTCGACATCGCCATTCAGCCAGATCTCGTCCTCCTCAAACCCGAACCCGGGCCCGGGGTCAGCCTGGTCTGCTCTTTCCCGATAAGGGAGGGTCGATGACGGCGAGACGTCGTCTACCGCGCCGTCAGTGTGCCCTTCGTCGGAGGGGTTGTCGCGCACGTCGTCGTCCTGGGGTGAGTCGCCGAGGTCAACGCCTTCATCAGCCACCCCCTCGTCGTCCCAGTCACCCGTGTTGTCCGACGACGCGAAGGCCGAATCTGGATCCGCGGCAGTCGGGGTGTCCGGTCCTGCTGAGTCGCCCTGGTCCTCCTCGACGTCAGGATCCCGGCCGACAACCGTGGTGGCGTCGGTCGGCATACCGGCCCTGATCCGCGCGGTGCCCGGCACCAGCGAGTCGTCGTCCTCGGTCAGCCGGTCCATCCGACGCAACGCCTCCACCGACTTGCGCACGGACTCCTCTGCGCCGTCGGCGACGGATTGTGCTAACCCGCGGAGAGCGCGGGTCTCGGCGATGAGACGGGCGCGCGCGTGGAGGTAAGGATCCGGACGCTGCGTCCGTGCCAGGGAGTAGCTGTCAAGGATTGCTTCCCAGGCCTGAGGCGTCGTCTGCGCAGAGAGTCCGGCCAGATCGGTGGCCGGGTCAGCGACGCTGGCGTCCTCCCAGTTGAGGACCGCCACGACCCGCCCGCTCGACGCATCCTGCTCGTCAGTGAAGGCCACGAGCACACTGCTGCCGCGCATGCTCCCGTGCACCGGTGTCGTGGCGAACTGCCACAGGGGGGCGGCGTCGAAGGCCTCCTCCCATCGGGCGAGCAGCCCGGTGGGCACGCGCCCGGTCTCGGCGGCCCGGTCGACGACGGCGATCAGGCGTTTGCGGTATCCCGCGGCGTCGAAGACGGGGACGTCCTGTTCCTCGAAGACTCCACGCGGGATGTTGTGGACGGCGGCTATCGCGCGTCCCACGGCGCTGGCGAGGCCTGGGCCAGCAGGCAGACGACCGAAGTCGAGCGAGGACCCTTCCACGTAGGGGTACACGACGGCATAACCGTCCTTGCCGACCGCGGCGTAGCCAGCGGCGGCAGGAACCTTGTAGGGGACGTGCCGCGACAGTTGCCGCACCAGCTCCTCGTTGCGTTGGAGCCTGGCCCCAGCGACCGGGTTGCGGGGCGCGTGCACCACCCACGACCTCCCCGTGGCGTCCTCCACCAGTGCGCGCTGCACTTCCAGGTCGTCGAGCTCGTCGCCGGTGGGGCCGATCCCGGAAACGGAAACCGGCGTCATCCCAGGGACGGCAGCACAGGCCAGTGCGGCCAGGGCCAGATCACTACGCATCACCCCTCCACCGTAGGCGGTGGGGGTGGCTGTGCCAGGGAGGCGTACCGGCACGTCACCGGAGCGTCGGTGCGGGGACCTACAGTGGCGTGCGTGAGTGGAGCCGATGAGACCCTGCTGGATCTCGCCCTGTCGGGGGTGACGATCGATCGTGCCGCGAGCGAGCGCGCAGAAGAAGGTGTCGCCCGCGCTGCTGCGGATCCGCGGACCCGCGTCCTCGTGCTGCGGGACGGCCTCGCCCAGGTACGCCTCGAGGACGGGCATCCGTCTGCGAGCCTTGTCTTCCGGGGGGTTCGGCCGGAGGACCTCCAGGCGCCCCCGCGGTTCCTGGGCCGGCACGACGGCGTCGCCTATCTCGCGGTGGACGATCCCGACGGGCAGGACCATGCCAGCGGTGCGGGCCCCGATGCGGCCGGTGCGCACTGGCGCTCCCTGCGTGACCTCGGAGCCGACCTGAGCGACAGCGACGCCGGTCTGCTGACGACCGCGACGGCGTTGCACGGATGGCATCGCACCTCGCGCCACTGCACCCGATGTGGTGCCCCGACCGAGGTGGTGGACGGCGGTTGGGTGCGCCGCTGCCCGCAGGACGGCTCCGAGCACTATCCACGGACCGATCCCGCAGTCATCATGGCGATCGTCGACGAGCACGACCGGATCCTCCTCGGCACGGGACTGCCTTGGCCCGAGGGTCGGGTCTCGGTCCTGGCCGGATTTGTCGAGGCCGGCGAATCGCTCGAGGCCGCCGTCGCCCGCGAGGTGTATGAGGAGGTCGGTGTCGCGGTCACCGATCTGACCTACCGCGGCAACCAGCCGTGGCCCTTCCCGGCCTCGCTCATGTTCGGCTTCCGCGGGCGCGCGCTGAGCACCGAGCTGACCATCGATCCGGCCGAGATCAGGTATGCCGCGTGGTTCACGCGCGAGGAGCTTGCAGCCAAGGTCTGGGACGGGACGCTCACCCTGCCCTCACGACTCTCTATCGCGCGGGCGCTCATCGAGGAGTGGTTCGGCGGACCGGTGAGAGAGCCGGAACGGACCCATCCGACGTGAGCCTGCTCCCACCTGACCCGGACCGTGTCCTAGAGGGACTCGACCCCGAGCAGCGAGAGGTGGCGGCGCATCCGGTCGGTCCGATGGCGGTGCTTGCCGGCGCCGGCACCGGCAAGACCCGCGCCATCACGCACCGGATCGCCTACGGCGTCGCCAGCGGTGCCTACCACCCGACGCGGGTCCTAGCCGTCACCTTCACCGCCCGCGCGGCAGGGGAGATGCGGACCCGGCTGCGCAGCCTTGGTGTCCCCGGCGTGCAGGCTCGGACCTTTCACGCCGCCGCCCTGCGCCAGTTGCAGTTCTTCTGGCCCCAGGCCGTGGGTGGCGCGGCCCCGGAGGTCGTCGCGCAGAAGGTGCCCGCGGTGGTGGAGGCTGCTGGTCGGCTCAGGATCCGGCTTGACCGCGCCAGCCTGCGCGACGTGGCTGCCGAGATCGAGTGGTCCAAGGTCAGCATGCTGACGGCCCAGACTTACCCCGCCGCAGCCCGCGCCGAGGGCAGGACCACCGCCGACCTGGACCCGACCGCCATGGCACGGTTGATCGAGGTCTACGGCGACGTGTGCGGCGAACGTCACGTCATCGACTTCGAGGATGTCCTGCTCCTCACGGCCGGCCTGCTCGATGAGCATCCGCGGATCGCGGCGCAGATCCACCAGCAGTACCGTCACTTCGTCGTGGACGAATACCAGGACGTCAACCCGCTGCAGCAGACGCTGCTGGACCTGTGGGTGGGGGACCGGCACGATGTCTGCGTCGTCGGCGATCCTGCGCAGTCCATCTACTCCTTCACCGGGGCGTCCGCCGACCACCTCCTCGGCTTTTCCGCCGCCCATGCCGGAGCGACGACGGTCCGACTGACCCGCAACTACCGCAGCACCCCGCAGGTCGTCCACCTGGCCAACCTGGTGCTGGCCGGCGGGCGACGGCCCGACGGTCCCGCGGGTCGGGCCCTGGCCCCGCAGCTCACGCTGCATGCGCAACGTGGCGAGGGCCCCACACCGACGCTGACGACTTACCCGGACGACGTGGCGGAGGCTCAGGGGGTCGCGGCGGCCGTGAAGAAGCTCATGGCCGTCGGAGTCGCTGCCAGCGAGATCGCGGTGCTCTACCGCACCAATGCTCAATCGGGGGCGATCGAGACCGCGCTGGCGGACGCGGAGGTGCCCTATCTGCTCCGGGGCGGCGAGCGATTTTTCTCTCGTGCCGAGGTCCGGTCGGCCGTGCTCCTCCTGAGGGGTGCGGTGCGCTCGGACGACGGTTCGCAGACGCTCGGTGAACTGGTGCGTGCGGTGCTGGCCCGCGCCGGGTTGGCGGCGGCCCCCACCCCCCCCCCGCGCGCGGGGGCCCCGCCCCGACCGGGGGGAAGCCACCAGGGCCCCGCGCGGCGCCCCGCGGCGCCCGGGCAGGCGGCCCCCCCGCCCCGAGCCGGCTCCCGGAGGGGGCGATGCGGCCGGGGGGGGCGGTCCCCGCCCCGCCCGGCTGCAGCGGCCGCGACGGGAGGGGGGGGGGGAGGCCGAGGAGACCGCTCTCCCTCACGGCCCGCGGAGCCGCAGCGGCCTGAGGGGGGCAACGGCGGCGGCCCCCACAGCGGGGCTAGGCGCGGCACCGGTCCCCCGCCACCCCCAACGCCGGCGCCGCCTCACCTCCTCCGGCGCCGCCTGCGCGCAGCCCCCCGCGCCGGGAGGAGCGCATCGCCCATGGTCCTCGGCGGAGGCCGGCGCGGGCTGAGGGGCGGCCGCCGCGCCCGCCGAGGGGGCCGGGCCACCTGGAGGCGGGCGGGCGCAAGGGAGCGTCTGCAAACTGCCAGCCGCGAGCGAGGGCGCGCGCGCGGCGCGGCACTGCACGGCACGGCACGGCAGCGCCCGCCCGTGTGCAGGCGGCACGGCTGGCGGCCGCGCGGGAGCGGGGAGC
>NZ_JAUNVI010000058.1 GCF_030537745.1 Ornithinimicrobium sp.
CCCGGAGCCACCGCACAGGCTCACCGCTCAGGCAGTCTCACCGCTCAGGCCGGCGCACGAGTCAGGCAGGCGCACCCGGCCGGCGCCCGAGTCCGGAGCACGAGTCAGGCGCGTGCACGAGTCAAGATCACGAGTCTGGAGCACGAGTCAAGCGCACCGAAGCGCGCTCACATGCCGTCGACGAACTCTCGCGCGACATCGGCCGGGTCCTGGCCGTCACTGACGACCTTGACCATCATCTGCGTGAGGATGTCGGTGTCCAGCGCGGCGGAGACGCCGTTGAGGGCCTCTTCGACGGCGGGGTTGACGGCATCCTTGGTGATCAGCGGCACGATGTTTTGCGCGGCGAAGAGCGACTCCGGGTCGTCCAGGACGACGAAGCCGTTCTCGCCGACGGCCGGGTCGGTGGTGAAGATGTTGGCGACGTCGACCTGACCGTTCTTGAGCGCCTGCACCGTGAGGTTGGAGCCAGCAGCGAGCGAGCGGAACTTCTTGAAGTCCAACCCATAGATCGTCTTGAGGCCGTCCACGCCGTTGGGCCGCGTCTCGAACTCCGGCGGCCCGCCGAGCACGAGGTCAGCGGCCTTGTCCTTGAGGTCCGCGATCGAGGCCAGGCCCAGCTTGTCGGCGGTCTCTTTGGTGACCACGAGGCTGTCCTTGTCCTCGGCCTGGCTGATGTCCAGCAGCTGCAGGTCCGCGGGCAGATTGTCCTGCGCGTCCTTGAGGACGTCCTCGGAGGAGGTCGCGGTGATCTCGGGGTTGAGGTAGGTCGCCAGGCCACCGGTGTACTCCGGGATCAGGTCGATCGACCCGTCCTCCAGGCCCGCGATATAGGTCTCCCGGCTGCCGATGTTGAGCTTCTTGGTCACGTCGACGCCGGCATCGGACAGAGCCGCCGCATAGATCTCGGCGAGCAGCACATTCTCCGGGAAGTTGGCCGAGGCCACGATCACCGACCCCGGGTCACCACCGGCCGCATCGCCAGCCGAGGTAGCGCTGGCGTCGTCACCGCCCGTCCCGTCCATGTCCGACGGGCTGGATGGGCTCGACGGTTTTGCCGGGGCGTCCATCGGGTCACCGCCTCCACCGCACGCGGACAGAGTGACCATCGCGGACAGGGACAGAGCGAGCACAGAGATTCGACGCATAGGAACTCCCGAGATTGACGAGCCGCAGCGGCCTGACCCTTCCAGTCTGACGCAGTCGAGGCTATCTCGCGCCTTGAGTCAGGCCGGGCGACACCGCGAGCCGCTGGATCGCGGCCAGCACGAGGTCGACGAGGAGGGCGAGGGCGGCCACGACGAGGGCGCCGCCGGCCATTTGGCCATAGTCACGGCTGGCCTGCCCGTCGATGAGATATCGGCCCAGCCCACCCAGACCCACGATCGCCGCGATCGTCGCGGTCGCGATGATCTGCAGCATCGCCGAGCGCACGCCGGACATGATCAGCGGCAACGCGCCGGGGAGCTCCACCTGGGAGAGCACCTGGCTGCCGGTCATCCCCATACCCCTGGCCGCGTCGCGCGCCGCACGGTCGGTCGCCTGCACGCCGGCGTAGGTGCCCGACAGGATCGGCGGGACCGCCAGCAGGACCAGCACGATCAGCGCGGGCGCCTCAAAGGCGAGCTCACCCTTGAGCCTGGGCAGCAGCAGGAGCACCGCGATGAAGAGCACGCCAAGGGAGGGTATGGCGCGGAAGGCGCCGGTGATGTTGACCGCCAGCCAGCGGCCCTTGCCGGTGTGCCCCACCCACAGCCCGAGCGGGATCGCGATCAGCGCGGCGATCACGAGCGCGATGAGGGAGTAGCGCAGGTGTGCGATCGTCTGGGACGGGATGCCGCCGGATCCCGCCCAGTTGGCCGGATCGGTGAACCACTCCCACGTCGCCAGGAGCGCGGCGTTCATGTCGCCACCGACCTGGTCAGCCAGGGGGTGAGCAGCCGGGACGCGAGCGCGATGAGCGCGTCCAGCGACATCGAGAGCGCGACGCACGCGCCGACCCCGACCACGATCGGCCCCATCGCGTTGCGGTTGAAGCCCTCGGTGAACAGCATCCCGAGCTGGGACACCCCGATCAGCGCGGCGATCGAGACGATCGACACATTGCTGACTGCCGTCACCCGCATCCCGGCGGTGATGACCGGGATGGCGAGGGGCAGGTCGACCGCGACCAGGCGCCGCAGCTCGCCATACCCGATCGCGGTCGCCGCGGCTCGCACGGCGGTGGGGACGGAGGCGAGCCCGTCGGCGACGGTGCGCGTGAGCAGGGCGACGCTATAGAGCGTCATCGCCACCAGGACGTTGGAGTCGTCCAGGATCTGGGTCCCCAGGATCAGCGGCAGCATGATGAAAAGCGCGAGCGAGGGGATCGTGTAGAGCAGGCCGGTCCCCCCGATGATCGGCGGCCCGAGCCAGCGCAGACGGTGCGCCAGCCACCCCAGCGGCAAGCTGATGGCCAGGCCGATGAGCAGGGGGACGCCCGCTAGATAAAGATGCCTCAGGGTGAGGTCTCCGATGGTCGCCCAGTCGACGCCGAGGATGCTCACGAGGCGGACGGCTCCGCGTGCTCCCCCGGACGCGCCGAGCGACCCTCGTCGAGGGCGGCCAGGACCTCTTCCGCGCCGACCGTCCCGACCACCTGACCGTCCGCCACGACCACCCCGCGGTGGCTGGGCGAGGAGAGCGCGGCGTCCAGGAAGGTCCGGGCGCTCGAGTCCGGCGCGGCCAACGTGCCGAGGCGGTGCAGCCGTTCGGCGGCCAGCGGCCCGCCCCAACCGTTGGCGTGCGCCCAGCCGATCGGCAGGCCGGCGTCGTCGACGGCGAGCACCCAGCCAGAGCCAGCCGGTATGGCGTCGCCGAGCCGGTAGGTGCGTTCGGGCCGCGGCTCCACCCCGGCGGTGGCGAACCCGAGGGCACGATAGCCGCGGTCCTTGCCGACGAAGTTGGCCACGAAGTCGTCGGCCGGGTCGGCGAGCAACTCGGCGGGCGCCGCGAACTGCGCGAGGTGCCCGCCCTGGCGCATGACCGCGATCTTGTGCCCCAGGAGGAGCGCCTCGTCGATGTCGTGGGTGACCAGGACGACGGTGATGCCGAGGTCGGCCTGGAGGCGGAGGAGCTCGGACTGCAGGTCGGCGCGGGCGAGCGGGTCCACCGCGCTGAACGGCTCGTCCATGAGCACCAGCTCGGGTCCGCTGGCCAGCGCCCGCGCGACGCCGACCCGCTGCTGCTGGCCGCCGGAGAGCTGGGAGGGATAGCGCCGGGCCTGGTCGGCGGTCAGGCCGACCTTCTCGATCGCCTCCATCGCGGCCTGCCGCGAGCGCGACCGGTCCCAGCCCAGCAGCCGCGGCACGGTCATCACGTTGGCTAGGACGGTGCGGTGGGGGAAGAGGCCAGCGTGCTGGATGACATAGCCGATGCTGCGCCGCAGCTGGGCCGCCGGCCTGTCCATCACGTCCTCGTCGTCGATGAGGATGCGCCCCGAGGTCGGGTCGACCATCCGGTTGATCATCCGCAGCGAGGTCGTCTTGCCGCAGCCCGAAGGCCCGACGAGCACAGTGATCTCGCCTCGTGGGATCTCCAGGTCGAGGCTGTCGACGGCGGTCGTGCCACCGTCGTAGGTCTTGGTCACACTCTCGAACCGGATCACCCGATCGACCCTATGTCCCAGCAGGGCGGCGGGCATGTCGAGCGCACAATGCGTGGCTCGTCACGAGCGCCGGTGACGACGCACGGCCAGCCAGACGCCGAGGACCACGGAGCCCGCCGCCAGGGCGAGGCCCCCGGCGATCGCGGTGGCGTGCGCAGGGTCGTTCTCTACCCCGTCCATCGCGCGGCGGACCGCCTCGCGGTAGGGCGTCACCCCGCCGTCCGGCTCCCCGACCATTGCGGTCAGGTCGTGCTCCCGGCAGACCACCTCGTGCACCAGCGAGCCGACCAACGGCTTGGCCACCCCGGCGTCTACCGGCGTCACCACACCGACCCAGTGGCTGGCCAGCCAGGGCGTCATCACCGGCAGGGTGAAGATGAGGCGCGGCCGCTGACCGGTCTCCTTCGCGAAGGCCTGCATCATCTCCCGGTAGGTGAGCACGTCCGGGCCCCCGATATCGAAGGTCCGGCTCACCTCCGAGGGGAGGTCGGCAGCCGCGATGAGCCAGTGCAGGACGTCGTCGATCCCGACTGGCTGGATGCGGTTGTTCAGCCACTGCGGCGCGATCATCGCGGGCAGCCGGGTGGTCAGATAGCGCAGCATCTCAAAGCTGACGGAGCCTGCACCGATCACGGTCGCGGCCTGCAGGACCGCTGTCGGCACGCCGGAGTCGAGCAGGATCTGGCCGACCTCCACCCGGGAGGCCAGGTGGGTCGACAGCTTGCCTTCGGGGTGCAGGCCGGAGAGGTAGACGATGCGGGACACCGACGCTGCGGCGGCTGCGTCCGCGAAGCCCTGGGCCATCTCTCGGTCCCGCCCGACGAAGTCACCGCCGCCGTCCATCGAGTGGATCAGGTAGTAGGCGACGTCGACCCCGCTCAGCGCGGAGCGCAGGTCGTCCTCCTCGGAGGCGTCCCCCTGGTGGACGTCGACCTGATCCGCCCACGCGGCGTCCAGGTCGCCGGAGCGCGTGAGCACCCGGACGGCGTAACCCGCGTCCAGCAGTTTCGGGACGAGCAGCCCTCCGACATAGCCGGAGGCGCCAGTGACCAGGGCAGTGCGTGGTGCGTTCATCGGTATTACCTCAATGTGGAGAGTAGCGGTGGCAGAAGGAGGAGCATGCCGGCCGACCACGTGATGTGGGTCAGGACCGGGCCGAGCACGCCGCCGGTGACCCGCCGTTGCAGTCCGCAGACCAGCCCGAGGCTGAGCGCAGCGAGGACGAGCAGGGGCACACCGACGACAACAGTGGTGAGTGCGTAGACGAGGGTGGTCACGGCCACCGTGACCTGTTGCGGGATGGCGGCGTAGAGCGCCCCGCGGAAGAAGATCTCCTCCGCTATCCCGTTGACCATGGTGATCACCAGCACCAGCGGCAGCGAGCCGTAGCGGGCGTGGTCGAGCAGGTCGTCGACCGGCCCGCGAAGCAGCGGCACCTGCGCCACCACCACCGCGCCGGCCAGGAAGACGGCCAGCAGCAGGCCCCCCAGCACCAGTGACTGGACGACAGGTCGGGCGTATGACGTGCCCGCGCGGGTGTGTGCGCGACCGAGGTAGAGCGGGCCGGAGAGCAACGCGCCGACGATCCACGTCACTGCCAGTCCGGCGGTGCCGACGTAAAACATCGGATCCCCGGGAGGGAGCTTTAGGGACCACCACAGCATCGCGGCCCCGACCAGCAGGGTGATCGCGGAGACCACCCGGCGGCGACGAAGGACGCTGGCCGGGTCGCGCTGGCTGCGAGGGACAGGGGTGAGCAGGGACGCGCGCAGGAAGCGTCGCAGCTCGGTGACGGGATTGACGATGACTGGATTCACCCGGCCGTCGTCGTCTGTGGAGGAAGCGAGCGCATGGGGCGGTGCTGGCCAACGGCGCGCGACCCGTGGGTCGCGACCCAAACCCAGAGAGCGACGACCGCGAGGGCAGCCACTGCGGCGGCGAGTCCCACCACTTGGTTGCGGAGGTCACCGGTCAGCCGGCCGACGGCCACCCACGCCAGCCCCCAGGTGATCGCGGCGGCCAAGCCGGCGAGCAGCACCCGGTCTGGGGTCCGGGTCAGCAGGTAGCCGGCGAGCGCCACCACGACGGCGAGCACGCCGACGGTGGTCGCAGTGGGTCCGGTGCCCTCGGCCGCGATCCCCAGGCCGACCAGCCAGCTGGCGATGTTGGCGCAGGTGGCCACGCAGATCCAGCCGAGGTAGAGACCGAATGTCGCTGACACCAGGACCGCGGCCATCGGACCTTCGGATGGCAGGCTGGCGCTGCGCCGCAAGATGACGCCCAGACAGACCACGATGCCTGCCATCACGGCCACCGAGATGGTGAGCCAGCCGGCAAAGACCACGAGCAGCCACACCCCATTGAGGACCAACGAGCCCGCTGCCGGCAGTCGGGTCCTCGCCGCGCGCACCGAGTCATCGGTCCGCGGCAACCACTGCCACAGGACATAGCCCGCGAGCAGCAAATAGATAACCGACCAGATGCCGAAGGCGGGGCCGTGCGGTGCGATCAACGTCGCGCTGTCGGAGAACAGCCCCTCCCCTTGTGACTGGACGCCCCCACCGCCGACCAGACCGGTCCCGAGCACGGTGCCGGCGATCCAGACGACCGCCGCCAGGGAGACGACGAGGCGATCACGCAGCAGTGTGCTCACCCGACCTGCCCTCGCACCAGGCTGGCGCCACCATGCCCGGGGTCGCCGTCCATGTGCTCTCGGGAGATGTCGACCACGGCATACTCCGTCAGGTCGAGTCCCTCCGGCAGCGGAAAGTCAGCGGTCTCACCCTCCAGCACCCCGAGGGTCACCAGCCCTGAGACGTCCGGGCGCAGGAGCCAGACTTCCAGATAGCCGTCCTCTGGGTTAAGAGAGGAGCTGAGGCGCACGCGCAGGCGCTTCTGTCCGTCGACCTCCACGACCGAGGCGCTGCCGTCGGTGCCGTCCACCGTGAGTGCGGACAGATCGCCGCTGGCCAGGAGCACACCCCCGTCGTCGCCGGAGTCACGGACGCCGCTCATCTCCAGCCCGCCCCAGGTGACCAAGCCACCCACCGCGGCCGCGACGAGCAGCTTGGCGACGCCACCGGCCCAGCCGCCGGCGCCACCCTGACGGTGACCATGGCTGCGGGTGCGTCCCTCCCCGCGGACAAGCCGCAGGCCGGGCCGGTCACCCGCAGTGGCCGTGACTGCCGTGCGCACGCTCTCCCAGATGTGGGGGGGCGGCGGCGTCTCGACGGCTCCTGCCCGTCGCAGCAGAGTGACCGCGCGAAGGTCCTCCGGGGCAACCTTCGCGGGTTCGTTGGAGCCGGGGTCAGCGCCAGGATCGCTGCGGTTCTCGATCATTGGGCACCTCCCATGAGAGTGCGTAGCCGGGCCAGGGTCCGGGTCGTGTGGGTCTTGACGGTGCCTAGCGGCAACGAGAGGTGCTCGGCGATCTCTTTTTGTGTCTTGTCGTGCACGTAGGCGAGCAGCAGGATCTGGCGGGGCGGGTCACCGATCCGCTCCAGCTCCTCATAGATTGCCAGGAGGTCGTCGCGGTCGGCGTCCTCCCAGGGCAGGTCGACGCCGTGGTCATCCTCCTCTAGCGCGCTGGGCACCTCGCTGCCCCGATGTCGTTGGCGGAGCACGTCAGCCACCGCCCGCCGGGTGATGCCGACCAGCCAGGCGCCCATCGGCCCGTGGTCGGGGTTGTAGGTGGTGCGGGCCCGCCAGGCCGACAGGAAGACCTGCTGGGTGATGTCCTCGGCGTCGACCGGTCCGACCGCTTTGCGGGCTAGGCCATGCACCAGCGGACTCCAGCGCGCATAGGCAAGCTCGAGGGCTTCCTCCGCCCCCTGCATCCATGCCGCGCCGATCTGCGCCTCCGCGGTCATCGCATCGGTCATACCGCCACTCTAGGAGATTCACCGCTCATCCCAGCGGTGCCGCGGTGATGACGAGGTTGTCGGTGTAGTGGCCGGTGCGCGGCGACCAGTCTCCGGTGCAGGTGACGAGGCGTAGCACCGGATCACCGTCCCGACGGAAGATCTCCTGCACGGCGAGGTCTCCCTTGGCGAGCTGCTCGCTGCCGATCACGCGGTAGGTCGTGCTCGTCCCGTCGGCGGACTCGACCACGACTTCGGCGCCCTCGCGCACCTTGGTCAGCGCCAGGAATGCACCCGGACCGGTGCGGGAGTCGACGTGCCCCGCCACGACGACCGAGCCGGTGTCTGCGCCGGGCGTCGCTCCGTACTGGTACCAGCCGGCCCGGTCTGCGTCCTCGGGGATCTGCATCTGCCCGTCCTTGGCGATGCCCACGGCATCCAGGGCGACGTCCATCTCCAGCGACGGGACACTCAGGCGGACGGGTGCGACCTGCTGCACCACTGCGGTGGGCGCGGCCGAGGACCGTCCCGGCTCGGGGATGGCGCCGGCCGCGGTGGCCGGGCTCCCCGCCGCCGCCGGGGTGGCGGCGGTCGGCGGGGAGGTGGCGGCGGAGGAGCGGGCCGCCGCCGGGAAGGGACTGTCCGCGGCGCTCGACGTCAGGTGCGAGAGGTCGACGGACACCGTAGGAGACCCGAAGTCTGCCGTGGCCGGCAAGGGGTCCAGCAGGAGGCCGCGCACCGCCCAGCCCACGAGGACCAGGCTGGCCAGGGTCACGACGAACGCGACCAGGCTCAACCGACCACGTCGGTGTTGGGCGGTGCGCTGGCCCACGGGTCAGACCCGCTCGGAGCGAACCACGCGACGACCGGCGATGACGGCGCCAGCGACGCCTGCCATGGCCAGCACGAGCAGCGCGCCATTGTCGACGAGGCCGCCCTGACCGGTGGGGACACCCTCCGGGTTGCTGTGCAGGCCGGAGATGGTCTGCACCGCGAGGTCCAGGTTCTCATCGGCGGCGGAGCCCCAGGCGTAAACGATGGTGTTGGTGCCTTCCTTCAGGTCCAGGTCGGCCGGGCCGAGCACGACGGTGTCGGTGCCGGCGAGCACGACGTCCGCGGACACCATACCGGCGGGCAGGTTGAGCACCTTCTCGTTCGGGTTGGTCAGGCCCTCGATGACGGGGGTCTCACCGGCGCGGACGTCCACGGCGGGCGCGGCGGCCGCGTGGCGGACGGTCAGGCGAGCCTCGCCCGGGGCCGTCTGGGAGATGTCGTTGACGAAGGCGCTCAGCATCGGGGTGCCGTCCTCGGCCAGGTGCGCGGCGAGGGTCAGGTTGGCGCCAGCGGGCACCTCGAGGCCGTCGGCGGACAGTGCGGGCTCTGCGGAGTCGGGGGTGTCACCGTCGGCGTAGACGGCGATGTCGTAGCTGCCTGCGGGCAGCATCAGCGGGTCGGTGAGGGTGCCCGGCTTGAAGTCGGGGATGGTCTCCGCGCCGTTGACATAGACGTCGACGGTCAGGCCCGGCACGCCGTGCAGGACAGAGACGGTGGCGTCGCCATCGGCGGCGAGGGCGGGGGCTGCCACGAAGGCGGTCGACGCGAGGCCGGCGAGCAGGGCGATGGTGGTGGTCCTACGCATGATGGGGCTCCTTGTTGTAGGGGCGGAAGGTTTCCGCCCTCACCTACTACTACGGGCGACAGATGCGCTTTGGATTCATCTTTGTCAAATCTTTGTCAATAGTTTGTCGAGGCAGCCTGAGTGTTCCTAGACTGGAGCCATGACCTCCGTCCTCTGGCTCCGCCGTGACCTGCGTCGGGCAGACCATCCCGCCCTCCTCGCCGCGCGTGACGCCGCGGCCAGCGGCGGGGTGGCGGTGCTCTTCGTCGTCGACCCCGGGCTCTGGGCGCGCGGTGGGCCGGTGCGTCGGGCATGGTTGGCGGCCTCCGTGCAGGCGGCCCGGCAGGAGTATGGCGGCGCTCTCGCGGTGCGGCTGGGTGATCCGCTCGAGGTCCTTCCCCGCGTGGTGCGCGAGGTCGGTGCCGCCTCGGTGCACGTCAGCCGCGAGACCTCTGCCTACGGTGCCCGCCGGGACGCCCAGGTCGCTGCCGCGGTGCAGGAGGCTGGCGCCGACTGGGTGGAGACCGGATCCCCGTATGCCGTCGGCCCCGGCCTGGTGCGCTCCGGCTCCGGCGATCCCTACCAGGTGTTCACCCCCTTCGCCCGGGCCTGGCGGGAGCACGGCTGGCCAGCCCCCGCGCCACGCCCCGACGATCTCGACTTGGTCGACCTGTCCAGCGACCAGGAGGCTGAGCGCCTGCTCACCGACGCAGTCACCCAGGACGGCCTGCCGCCACTGCCACCCGCCGGCGAGCGCGCGGCGCTGAAGCGCTGGCGAGCGTTCCGCAAGGACGGGCTGCACGACTACCACAAAGGTCGTGACCGACCCGACCTGGACGGCACCAGCCAGCTGTCCACCTACCTCAAGGTCGGGGCCGTGCACCCGCGCACGCTGCTCGCCGACCTCGACGACGAGACTGCGCCAGGGGTCCGGTCCTTCGTCACCGAGCTGGCCTGGCGGGAGTTCTACGCCGACGTGCTGGCCCGTCGGCCGGACAGCGCCTGGCATGACCTGCGGCCGCAGCTGGCCGGGCTGCGCTACGACCAGCCACTTGACGCGATCGAGGCCTGGCAGCAGGGGCGCACCGGCTATCCCATCGTCGATGCCGGGATGCGCCAGCTGCTGTCCACCGGCTGGATGCACAACCGGCTGCGGATGATCACGGCGAGCTTCTTCACCAAGGACCTGCACGTCTGGTGGCCGCTGGGCGCCCGGTGGTTTCTGGACCGGCTCCTCGATGGCGATGTGGCGTCCAACAACCACGGCTGGCAGTGGGTGGCCGGCACCGGGACCGACGCCGCGCCCTACTTCCGCGTGTTCAACCCGGTGCTGCAGGGCGAGCGTTTCGATCCCGACGGCGACTACGTGCGGCGCTGGGTCCCCGAGCTGGCGCACCTGCCCGGCGCTGCGGTCCATCAGCCGTGGCGTCACGAGCAGGGCTATGCGCACGACTATCCGCGTCGGATCGTCGATCACGCGCAGGAGCGGCGCGAGGCGCTCGAGCGGTATGCAGCGGCGCGTGCCGCTGGGGCGTGAACATGCCTGAGTCCGGCACGTGTCGTCAGAGGTTTGTTGGATGTTTGTCGATGGGGCAAACTGCTAGCACAGCCGTGGGGACCGTCCACGTGATCCCGCCAGGCACGAGAGGGGCCCCGCGATGACCGCCACCACCACCCGGGCGTGCTCGAGCGCGCCGCACGCCGCGAGTTCAGTGGCACAAAGTTCTGCCCACCAGCGGTTCTTCGCCGCCGGCCGCGCCCAGGTGGTCGACGAGCACGACGGCCTCCTCTGGGAGACCCTGCACGGACTCACCGCTGGCGGCAAGAGATTCAGGCCGGCCCTCCTCACCCAGGTCTACACCGTGCTCGGCGGCCAGGACCACCAGACCGCGGCCCGGGTGGGCGACGCGGTGGAGTTGCTGCATACCGCCTTCGTGATCCACGACGACGTCATCGACGGCGACCAGGTCCGTAGAGGTCGACCCAACATCGGCGGCACCTTCTCCGCGCACGCCACCGGCGTCGGCGCGACCCCCGAGCGCGCGGGTCACTACGGCGACGCAGCCGGCATCCTCGCCGGGGACCTGGCGCTGGCCGGGGCCGTCCGCGAGATGGCGCTCTGCGGGGCCCGCCCCCCGGTGGTGGTCCGGCTGCTCGACCTCCTGGAGGACGTCCTGCACCGTAGCGCGGCCGGGGAGCTCGCAGACGTGCGGGTCAGCCTCACAGCCGACGCGTCGGTCGGCGAGGTCCTGGACATCGCCGAGTGGAAGACGGCCGCCTACTCCTTCCAGCTCCCCCTGCAGGCCGCCGCGCTCCTGGCCGATGCCGACGCCGCGATGGTGGCCGACCTGGGGCGGTTGGGGCGCTACCTCGGCATCGCGTTCCAGCTGCGCGACGACCTCGACGGGGTCTTCGGCACCGCGAGCCAGACCGGCAAGGACCCGCTCTGTGACCTGCGCGAGGGCAAGTGCACCGCGCTGATCACGCTGGCTCGCAGCTCCTCGGTATGGGGCGCGCTGGCACCGCTCGTGGGCAACCCCGATCTCACCCCGCAGCAGGCGCAGCAGGCCCGGGACCTGCTGGTCGCCTGCGGTGCGCGGCAGCAGGTGGAGGCGATCGCCACGGAGCTGCGCGAGGCCGCGCGGGCGGTCGCTCTCAGCCTCCCCGCCCCGGCATCGGTGGCCCTCGCGGACACCATCGACCTGCTCGTGCCGTCGACGGCCGAGCAGTCATCCCTTGGCGAGCGCAGCGCCGGGCTCGCGACGACGGCGACCCGCCCAGTCCCCTCCCGGGTGCAGGGGGCCGCCTGATGGTCGCCACACCCCGGCGCCGACGGTCCGCTGCACTGCCCGCCACCTCCTCCTACGACCGGGCCGCGCGTGCCAGCGCCGCGGTGGTGATCCGTGAGTACTCGACCTCTTTCGGGTGGGCGACCCGCATGCTGCACGAGCCGGTGCGCACCCACGTGCGCTCCATTTATGCCTTGGTCCGGGTGGCCGACGAGCTGGTCGATGACGAGGCACAGCGGTGGGACCGCTCCCTGCGCGCCCGCCTGCTGGACGACTTGGAGGAGGAGACCTACCTGGCCATCGAGCAGGGCGGCAGCGCCAACCTGGTGGTGCACGCCTTCGCCCTGACCGCCGCCCAGCACGGCATCGGCCGCGACCTGGTCGACCCTTTCTTCGACTCGATGCGGGTCGACCTGTCCGTCCAGGTGCATGACCCGGAGAGCTTGTCCGGCTATGTCTACGGCTCAGCCGAGGTGGTCGGCCTGATGTGCCTGCGCGTCTTCGTCGGCGGTGACGAGGCGACCTACCTTCGACTCGCCCCGGGGGCTCGACGCCTCGGCGCGGCCTTTCAGAAAGTCAACTTCCTGCGCGACCTGCATGCCGACCACTCTCTGCTGGGGCGTGCCTACTTCCCCGGCGTGGACCTGTCCACCTTTACCGATCGGGAGCGTGACCTCCTGCTCGACGACATTGACGCCGACCTGTCAGCGGCGGCGACCTCGATCCCGCACCTGCCGTCCAGCAGTCGACGGGCGGTGCATGCCGCGCACGCCTTGTTTGCCGCGTTGTCGGCACGTCTGCGGCAGACCCCCGCCGAGCAGATCTGCCGGGAGCGCGTCCGCGTCCCTGACCTGCAGAAGGCCCGGATCCTGGCGCGCAGTGCGATGGTGGGCCGATGAGGACGGTCGCGATCATCGGTGGTGGCATCGCCGGGCTGGCCACGGCTGCCCTCCTCGCGCAGGATGGCCACCAGGTGGACCTCTTCGAGCAGCAGGCCACCGTCGGGGGGCGGGCGGGATCTCGGGAGGCGAGCGGTTTTCGCTTCGACACCGGCCCGTCGTGGTATCTGATGCCTGAAGTCTTCGACCACTTCTTCCAGCTCTTGGGCACGTCCTCGGACGAGCAACTGGACCTGCGTCGCCTCGATCCCGCCTACCGAGTCTTCTTCGAGGGCGAGCCGCCAGGGCCCCGCCCGCCGCATCTGGACGTCCTTGCCGACACCGACGCCAACCTGGCCGCTTTTGAGGAGGTCGAGCCTGGGGCTGGACGCCGGCTCGCGGCATACCTGACGTCTGCGGGCGAGGCCTATGACCTGGCGCTTCGCCACTTTCTCTACACGAATTTCACGAACCCGCTGTCGCTGGCCTCCCCGGCCGTGGTCCGCAAGCTTCCCCGCCTGCTGCCGCTCCTGACCCGCTCCCTGGAGGCCTTCGTGGCGTCCCGCTTCACGGACGTGCGGCTGCGGCAGGTGCTCGGCTACCCGGCGGTCTTCCTCGGCTCCTCCCCGGACCGGGCCCCCAGCCTCTACCACCTGATGAGCGCCCTGGATCTGACCGGCGGCGTGCTCTACCCGCAGGGCGGCTTCACCCGCCTGATCGCGGCGATCGCCACCCTCGCCACCGACCGTGGCGTCCGGATCCACACCGGGGCACGAGTGACCGAGGTGACCACGCAGGACGTCCGCGACGCCCGCGACGGCCGGAAGTCCAAGGCAGGTCGTCGAGCCAACGCCACCGTCACCGGCCTGCGCTGGATCGACGCTCAGGGCGGTGAGCACCTCCATCAGGCCGACGTGGTGGTCGGCGCCGGGGACCTGCACCACCTGGAGACCCGCCTCCTGCCCCAGCGGCTGCGCACTTACCCGCAGTCCTATTGGGACCGGCGGACCTCTGGCCCGGGTGCAGTCCTGGTGCTGCTCGGCGTCCGCGGCGCCCTGCCGCAGCTGCCGCACCACTCCCTCTTCTTCACCCACGACTGGCACGCCAACTTTGACGCCATCTTCGGCGGCACCGTGCCGGATCCGGCGTCCGTCTATGTCTGCAAGCCCTCGGCGACCGACCCCAGCGTCGCCCCCGCGGACCACGAAAACCTTTTCGTCCTCGTCCCCGTCCCGGCCGACCCCACCCTGGGTCGTGGTGGTGTGGACGGGCACGGTGACCCGCAGCTCGAGGCGGTCGCGGACGCTGCGATCGCGCAGATCGCGCTGTGGGCGGGCGTCCCCGACCTGGCAGACCGGGTGGTCGTGCGCCAGACCATCGGCCCCGGTGACTTCGCGGCGGACCTGTCCTCGTGGCGCGGCGGCATGCTCGGCCCCGGGCACACCCTGCGCCAGAGCGCGATGTTTCGCTCGGGCAACCGGTCGCGGAAGGTGTCGGGCCTCTACTACGCCGGCTCCAGCACGATCCCGGGCATCGGGCTGCCGATGTGCCTGATCAGCGCTGAGCTGGTGCTCAAGCACCTGCGCGGAGACACCTCCACGGGGCCTTCACCGGTGCCCGGGGCCCACGGCTCTCCCGCCACCACCGCAGGGGGCTCCACCGCCGGGGCAGCGTCGTGACCCCCTACGCCTATGCCGCCGCGCTGCTGGTCTCCACCGGAGCCATGATGCTGCTGGACGCGAGGTTTGCGCTGGTGCTGTGGCGGGACACCGTCCGCTCCTTGGTGGTGCTGGCCATCGGCATCGCCTTCTTCCTGCTCTGGGACGTGGTCGCGATCGGTCAGGGGTTCTACCACCGGGGCGAGAGCGCCGCGATGACGGGCCTGATGCTGGCCCCCGAGTTGCCGGTGGAGGAGCTGCTCTTCATCACCTTCCTCTGCTACGTCACCCTGGTGATGCATGGGCTGGTCGGGCTGACGCTGGCCCGCACCGGGGCAGGTCGACGATGACCTACGCCTCCCTCGCCGCGGTGTTCGTCGTGATCGCCGCCGTCGTCGCCGCGGTCGCCGCCCTGCTCCGCCACCTCGACGGCCTCTGGTGGCTGACCACCGGGATCGGCATCCTCGTCCTGCTGGTCCTGACGGTCGTCTTCGACAGCGTGATGATCCAGGCCGATCTCTTCCGCTTCGACGAGTCCTCGCTGCTGGGGATCCGGCTGTGGCACGCGCCGCTGGAGGACCTGGCCTGGCCGGTGGCGGCCGGGCTGCTCCTTCCGTCGCTGCGCGCCCTGCTCACCCCCGCAGAGCCAGTCCGATGAACCCGACCCAGCCGGTCGCGGGGACCTCCCCGGTGGCCCCGTCGGCCTCCCCGGTGGGGGCCGCGCTGCGCCAGCTGCTCGGGTCCTCCCGACCGGTGAGCTGGGTGAACACCGCCTACCCGTTCGCGGCGGCATACCTGCTGTCTGGAGGCGGCCTCACCCTCGCCCTGGTCGTCGGCACCGTGTGGTTCCTCATCCCCTACAACCTGCTCATGTATGGCGTGAACGACGTCTTCGACTACGAGTCCGACCTGCGCAACCCGCGCAAGGGCGGCCTGGAGGGGATCGTGCTCTCCCGCCGCTGGCACCGGCTCACGCTCTGGGCGGCGGCCCTGACCAACCTGCCGTTCGTCATCGCGCTGGTGGTCCTGGGCGACCTGGTCTCGACCCTGGTGCTGGCAGTGAGCGTCTTCGCGGTGATCGCCTACTCGGCCCCCGGCCTGCGGTTCAAGGAGCGCCCGGTGCTGGACTCGATCACCTCCAGCACCCACTTCGTCAGCCCGGCGGTCTTCGGCCTGGCCCTGGCCGACGCCACCCCCACCACCCCGGTGATCGCCGCGCTGGCCGCCTTCTTCGTGTGGGGCATGGCCTCGCAGGCCTTCGGTGCCGTCCAGGACATCCGGGCCGACCGCGAGGCCGGGATCGCTTCGATCGCGACCTGGCTGGGGGCCGCAGGCACCGTCCGGGCCGCCTTTGTCGGCTATCTTCTGGCCGCGGTGCTCGTCCTGCCGGTCGGTTGGCCGGGTGCGCTCGCGGGGATCCTCGCGCTGCCCTACGCCGCCAGTGTGGCCCCCTACTTGAATCTGTCGGAGGCCGACTGCGAGCGAGCCAACGTCGGCTGGCGCAGGTTTATCTGGCTCAACCTGCTCACCGGCTTCCTGA
>NZ_JAUNVI010000059.1:0-247 GCF_030537745.1 Ornithinimicrobium sp.
GGGGCCGCCCCGCGTCCGGCTTCGGCCCGGCGGGCGCTCCGGTGCTGATCGTGGGGCTGGCCCCCGCCGCGCAGGGAGCCAACCGGACCGGTCGGATGTTCACCGGGGACCGCTCCGGCGACTGGCTGTATGCCGCGCTGCACCGGGGTGGGTTTGCCAACCAGCCGACCAGCCACCACGCCGGTGACGGGCTGGAGCTGCAGGGACTGCGGATCGTCTCGGCGGTGCGCTGCGCGCCGCCGCAGAA
>NZ_JAUNVI010000059.1:257-15981 GCF_030537745.1 Ornithinimicrobium sp.
CAAGCCGACCATGCAGGAGAAGGCGACCTGCGCGCCCTGGCTGCACCGCGAGCTGGAGCTGGCCGCGCCGACCCTGCGCTCCATCTTGGCGCTTGGCCTGATCGGCTGGGATGCGACCCTGCGCACCGTCCGGGAGATGGGATGGCAGGTGCCGCGCCCCAAGCCGCGCTTCGGGCACGGTGCGCAGGCGCAACTGGTGACCACGGACTCGCGAGTGGTGCGGCTGGTGGGCAGCTATCACGTCAGCCAGCAGAACACCTTCACCGGCAAGCTGACCGAGACGATGCTGGACGAGGTCATCGCGACCCTGTGATCCGCATGTGCCCCCAATTTTTGTAGGGGTTTCGCAGGAGCTCCCCGCATTTTGATAGTGACTTTGCGGTGTGCGGCACCGATCCGGGCCTGGGGCTGCAGCCTGGGTAGGGTTGGCTGCGGCCCTCGTAGCCCAACCGGCAGAGGCAGCCCACTTAAAATGGGTCCAGTGCGGGTTCGAATCCCGCCAGGGGCACCAGCGTGGCAGGGTCAGGGCCGGTCTGAGTCGTCCAGGCCGGCCCACAGCAGCGCTCGGGCGACCAGGGCGTACTGACCCTTGGGGTGGGCGCGAAACAGCGGCTCGGAGCCGATGAGGACCGCTCGTGCGCCGGTGGCCGCGTCGATGCCGCTGACGATGACCGGTTGGCCGGCCGCCGACGCGGGTCCTCCCTGCCCGCGGGCGTCAGCACGCCAGTGGCCGCTCACCAGCGGATCGGCGGCAAAACGCTGGTCGACCACGACCTCCGGGCCGAGGCCGGTGAACCATAACGGAGAGTAGACGAAGGTCGTGGCCGTGGCGTCGGCCGCGATCGGGGTGTCGGCGCTGTCGACGGCCGCGACCCCGTTGGCGTCAGAGCGCCCTGAGACTGCCGTGAGCTCCAGCATCCCAAGCGCGTCGTTGAGCGCTGCGCCGACTTTGCCCCGAGCGACGATCCCGCCGCCGTCGGCGATGAAGGCACGTAGCTCTGCGCGAGCCTGCGGCTCCAGGTCACGCCACGACAGGCCCGAGGAGACGTAGAGAGCATCCAGGTCGGACAGCTCCAGCCCGTCATTGAGGGCAGCCGTGTCGACCGGCGCGATGGTCAGGCCCATCTCCTTCACAGCCCACCTCTCCTCGGCCGTCCCGGCGACCCCGACCACCTGCGTTGCCAGGCCCGTGCCGTGAGCTCCGGCGGGCGCGGCCTCCAGCTCGACACCGTGCATGGTTGCCACGTCTGCAGCTGCTTCACCGGCTCCGGAAGGCACCAGGACGCTGCCGTCAGAGAGCTGCTGGACCGCGACGCCTCGCTCCTGCAGCGCCGTGAGCGCCGCCACGTCGGCGGGATCCAACAGGTGCAGGACCCAGCCGTGCGTGGCGGCCGGGGAGACCGCGCCGGTAGAGGCCGCCCCCGTGACAGCGCGACCCACGATCTTGAGCTCTTGGTCGGGGGGCACGGTCACGACGTCGGCGCCCCAGAGCAGCCCGAGGCTCCAGGCGGAGATGTCATACATCGCATCGACCCGGTCGGAGATGTCGCTGCCGGGGCCGAGGAGGGCAGTGGCCATGCCTCGCTTGGCCTGGTGCACGTCGACGACGTAGGACCCCTGCGGATAGGTCACGCCCCCGATCCACGCGGCCTTAGACAGCGCCGTCACGGTGACCCCGTTGGCGATCAGGTGGTCAACCAGGCGCGCGGCCGCCGGAGCGGATCGCTGCGCCGGCCCGACGGGTATGACGTAGGCGCGCGGATAGTCGGTGAGGTAGACGTCCTCGGGGCCGATCAGCCCGAAGAGGCCATCCTCGACCGGCGTCGGTGCCTCGCCCGCGACCCCACGGCGGAAGATCTCGATCTGGTCGGCCAGGAGCTGGTCCCGGTGCGTCACGGCATACCCGATCGTCGCGGTCATTGCGGCGCGCGCGATGTCGGTGTTGATGGCCGACCGCCGCCGCAACTCCTTCGTGGGGAGGCGGTAGGCACTGTTGTTGACCCGCAACGGGATCTCGACGGTGTGCGAGACGGCGCCGTGCAGAGCGGCGTACTGAGGTGTAAAGATCGGCGGCCAGTCGTCCCAACCCTCGGTCCAGTCCCGCAACGGGATCTGGGTCGCCTGGACACCGTCAGCCTCGCCATAGCCCAGCGCCATGATTGCGGACTCGATCGCGAGAGCATTGGGATAGGCGTGCTTGACGAAGAGGTCGTACTCGTAGTTTTCGCCGTGCGGAGGTGTCGATGGCTCCACCAGGGTGCCGTTGACGTAGCCGTGCAGGTCGACCATGAGCTGCGGCTGGGCTCGGACGAGGGCGTCGCGGACGCCGATCACCTCGGGCTGCGTGGCGGTGATGAAGTCGCGGTTGAGGTCGAAACCGGAGGCGTTGCGGCGGGTGTTGTCGTGGCGACCGTCCGGGTTCATCGTCACCACGAAGTACAGCCGGGTGGTCTCCAGGGTCGTCACGACCTCCGGATCGGTGGACGTCGCATAGTCCTCGATCAGGGTCAGCGCTGCGTCAGTGCCTTCCCACTCGTTGCCGTGGATGTTGTCGTTGAAGAAGACCGACGTCTTGTACTTCGCCGCCAGTCCCCGGTCACCAGCGGCCTGGGCGGGCTGGCGGCTGATCTGGTCGCGCAGGCGCGACTGCTGGCTGGCCTGGACCGCGCTCTCGGGGGCGGTCAGGGTGACGAGCACCACCTCGCGCCCAGTGACGGTGGTGGCGATGACCTCGGCCGAGACCCGATCGGAAGTGGCTTGCGCAGCGTTGAGCCGGCGCGGTATGTCGTGGTAGGGAGTGAGCCCCAGCCTGAGGGAGGCGTCATCGGTCTGGACGACAGGCTCCGACAGCAGGGTCTGACGCGGATAGGCCGCCTCCGGCGCGGGGGCAGCACGACTGGCGGAGACGGTCGGCGAGGTGGTCACGGCGCCAGCGACGACGAGGGGACCCAGCGCCACCGCGGCGGCCACACCGGCTGCGAGCACGACCAGGAGCGCGCTACGACGAGCGCGCTGATCCTGCGTCGGTGCGCTCTCCACGACCCGTCCTCCTTGTGCTGGACAACCCTCGGAGCCTAACGGGCACTCCCGCCACACGGAATCCACCTTCAACGTGCCGTGGACGTCAACCTCGGGTAGACACGAGTCATGCCATCTACTCAAGGCACCCATTCCGTCCTCGGTGACTGGTCAGGGCAGCTGATCGCCACTGCCATCCACACCGGCCACGACCTGCGGTCCGACATCGCTGCCGCCATGGTTCTGGATGAAGACACGCGGCGCCGCGAGGAGGACCCCTTCACTGATGTCATCGGAGCGGCGCTGCCGGCCCAGGTGGTTGCGCACCGCTCCCGCTTCGAGGTCGACCTCAACCGGCCGCGCGACACCGCCGTCTACCGCTCGCCCGAGGACTGCTGGGGGCTGCAGGTCTGGCGGGAGGACCCCCTGCAGGACGCACTCGTCGAGGGAAGCCTTCGGGAGTATGACGAGTTCTACAGCGACCTCGGGCACCAGTTGGACGAGGTCGCGGCCCGGGGTCCGTTCGTGGTCTTCGACGTTCACTCCTACAACCACCGGCGCGACGGCGCGGCCGGTGGGCCGGCGCCCCTGGAGGACAACCCGGAGGTCAACCTGGGCACCGGCACCGTCGACGAGCGTTTTGCGCCGGTCGTCGCAGCGTTCCGACGATCGCTATCCGACCAGCAAGTGGGTGGGCACCACCTGGACGTGCGGGAGAATGTCAAGTTCGAGGGCCGCGCTCTGGCCTGGTGGGTGCACGAGCGTTATGCAGGGGTGGGCGTGTGCCTCGCGCTGGAGTTCAAGAAGACCTTCATGGACGAGTGGACCGGACAGCCCGACGAAGCCCACCTCGTCGAGCTCCAGCAGGCGCTGGCGGCCACCAGCGCGCCGGTCCTGGAGGCCCTGAAAGCTGTCGGAATGCCATCAGGGGAGGTGCTGTGAGCGCCAGTTTTGGCCCTCAGACACACGCTCACCCAGCGGCCTCCGACCCGGCGCCAGTCGCCGGGGTCTCAGCCTCTGACACCGGACCGACGGCATACCTCCCGCCCGGTGACCTCGCCGTCGACCACACCATCGCGATGTTGGCCTCCAGCGTCCGCTTCCTGCTGGACGTGACGCCGGTCGACGCCGACGAGCAGCGCGCCGACTTCCTCGCCGGCACGATCGAGGAGCCGTCCTTCAGCTATCGAGAGCTGGATGCCGACCCCGACGTCCTCGACGCTCAGCTTGACCAGGTGGCCCTCTCGGAGGTGTCCGACGCGACCCTGGGCGATCTGCTGCGCGGCAAGCACCGCGAGCTCAAGCTCCAGGTGGAGATGCTGCGGGCGCGTGACACCGACGACTTCCGGGCGCTCTCGGTGGAGCTCTATGGCGCGGTCGGACCGACGCTGCGTCGACAGGCCGAAGATCTCGTCGGCACGCTCGAGGTGTCGCGGCAGCCCGGCGACATGCTCTCGGCGGAGGACTTCTTGGCGCTCGCAGAGGCCGAGATCGCCGCCTACCGTGAAGAGGACCCCGACGTCAGCATCCACGCGGAGGTCCGGCCCGACGTGAGCGGTGTGCTCGTCGAGAACGACACGCTCCTGATCAGCGCCGACGCGTCCGTGGCGGCCGTGCGCGGCAACGCGCTCCTGCAGCACGAGGTGGGCACGCACCTGGTCACCCAGGTCAACGGATCGGCCCAGCCGGTCAAGACGCTCGGACAGGGCCTGGCTGGGTATGACGAGACCCAGGAAGGTCTGGCGGTCCTGGCCGAGGTAGGGGCGGGTGGGCTCACCCCCTTTCGGCTCCGTCAGTTGGCGGTGAGAGTGCTGACCGTGCATCGCATGCTCTCGGGCGCGACCTTCCGCGAGGCGCACACGGCGCTGTTGGACGAGGGCGTGCCAGCGGGTTCGGCCTACACCACCGTCATGCGCGTCTACCGCGCCGGAGGCCTGACCAAGGACGCCATCTATCTGCGCGGACTCCTCGACCTGCGCGACCATCTCGCCGCGGATGGGCGGCTGGACCTGTTCTTCCTCGGCAAGTTTGCGCTGCGCGACCTGCCCCTCATCCAAGATCTGCACGACCGTGGAATCCTCCGGCCTCCACGCATCACCCCGCGCTGGCTGCGGGACCCACGCGCCGTGACACGGCTCCGCGAGGTCGCCGCCAGCGACGACCTCACCATCCTCACGAGAGGCCTGACATGAAGATTGCGTTTGTCGTCAACGACGTTGCCACTGAGCAAGCCGTCTACACCACTACCCGGTTGGCCATGACCGCCACCAACCTCGGGCACGAGGCGTGGGTGATGGGCATGGGCGATTTCGGCTACGAGCCGGACGGGTCGCTGCGGGCGCGGGCACGCGGTGGGGCGGACAAGAGCTACCGCTCGCTCGAGCGCTATCTCGAGGACGTCCAGAAGCCGGAGTCCGACGAGAGCATCCCGCTGACCGAGTTCGACGTGGTGATGCTGCGCAGCGATCCCGCCGATGATGGCGAGAACGCCGCCTGGGCCAACAACGCCGGGGTCGGTTTCGGTGAGCTAATGGCGTCTGTAGGAGTGCTCGTCGTGAACGACCCCAGCAGTTTGGCCAAGGCGCTGTCGAAGGCCTACTTCCAGCACTTCCCCGAGACGGTGCGCCCGCGGACCCTGATCTCCCGGGACGAGGGTCGGATCTCGGAGTTCGTCAGCGAGCTTGGTGGCAAGGCGGTGCTCAAGCCGTTGCAGGGCTCGGGCGGTTCCGGCGTCTTCCTCGTCAACTCCAAGGAGTCCCCGAACCTCAACCAGATCGTCGAGGCCATCGCCCGGGACGGATATGTCGTGGTCCAGGAGTACCTCCCCCAGGCCAAGGAGGGGGACGTGCGGATGTTCTTGATGAACGGGAAGCCGCTGATGGTCGACGGCAAATATGCCGCCTTCCGCCGCCGGAGCAGCGGTGCCGACGTCCGCTCCAACATGTCTGCGGGGGGCAAGGCGGAGCAGGTAGTGGTGACCGCCGGGATGCTCGCTCTGGCCGAGGCGGTCCGACCCAAGCTGGTCGCCGACGGGATGTTTCTGGTCGGGATCGACATCGTCGGCGACAAATTGATGGAGATCAACGTCTTTAGCCCTGGCGGCCTCGGCAGTTGCCAGGCGCTGTATGACGTGGATTTCGCCCCCGCCGTGATCGAAGACCTCGAGCGCAAGGTCGCGATGCGCGCGCACTACGGACGGGAGTTGGCCAACGCCGCCCTCGCCACGCTGTGAGCGAGTGAGGCAGGCGCGCTGCGGGTCGGAATGCGCGGCCTGGCTCGTTCGTTCTAAAGTATGAACCTGACACGGTGGGGGACTTTTCCGCCGTGCCGCACGACCTCGGAGGTTTCATGGCCGTTAACCCGATCTTCAACCGCATTAACAAGGAAGCCGCGCAGGGCGCATACGCCGGCTTCGGCAACCAGCCCAGCGCGTATGGCGCTGCGCAGGGAGCGCCGACCATCCCCGCCGGTTACCAGCCTGGACCGAGCGAGACGCTGACGGCGGGCCAGTTGCAGGACATGTATGCCCAGGCGCCCGCTGGCCCGGCCCAGACGGGTCGCCTCACCCTGGACGACGTCGTCGTCAAGACGCTGATCCTTTTCGGCGTGGTGCTGGTGTCCACGGTGGCCACCTGGATGTATGTCGGGGCTCAGCCCTCCATCGCGATGCCGGTCTGGCTGCTCGGCATGTTCGGCTCCCTCGGGTTGTCCTTCGTCATCGGCTTGAGCAAGAAGGTCAACGTCCCGCTGATCATGGTGCATGCCGTGCTCCAGGGGCTCTTCCTGGGCGCGGTGAGCATCACGTTCAACACGATGTGGCCGGGCGTGGTGACCACCGCAGTCGTCGCCACCATGGCGACCATGGTCGGCATGTTCATTGGCTGGAAGATGGGCTTCATCAAGGTCACCGCCAAGTCACGCCGAATCTTCGGCATGGTCGCGATGGGTTACCTGGTCTTCCTGCTCGTCAACATCGCCGCGAGCTTCATGGGCGTGGGCGGCGGCTGGGGGATCTATGGCTCTCCCTTTGGTTGGCTGATCGCGCTCGCCGGCGTCGCGTTGGCGTCCTACTCGCTGGCCGTCGACTTCGACTCTGTCGATCGCGCGGTGCGGATGGGTGCGCCGGAGAAGTACTCCTGGCTGCTCGGCCACGGGCTGGTCGCCAGCCTGGTGTGGCTCTACATCGAGTTCTTGCGCCTCTTCTCCATCCTGCAGAGCGACTAGTGACCGATCCCGACGAGCGCGTCGGGATCGAGCTGGAGCGCGTGGTCCGCCGGTGGCAGCAGTTACCGCTGGACCGCGCGCTCTCTGCGCTCCCTCACGTGTCCGCCCTCGTGCAGACCTTGGCTGATGAGGTGGCAGCGGCCAGCGAGCAGGTGTGGAGCAGACCGGTCGGCTCGGGCCGGGCCCAGGTCCCCGACCTCGGACCGGGGGCCGTGATGGATCAGCTGCGGGTCATGGTCTACGACTGGCAGCAGGCCGACCTGCCCGCTGGCGATCTCGCCGACCGGCTCACCACCCTGCGTCGCTCCCTGCCCTGACCCATCGCGGCCTGCGGTGGCACTGCGCTCCCAACGCCGTCGACGTCCCGCAGGACCCCTGACGGGCGGTAGCCTTGACCCGGTTCGTTCCCTACCTGTGAGGTGCCTTGATGGCTGGTGGTCTCGCCGCCCTGCTCGACGACATCGCTGCGATCGCGCGGGTCGCCGCGGCGTCGGTAGACGATGTGAGCGCGGCCGCCGGCCGGGCCAGCGCGAAGGCCGTCGGCGTCGTCATCGACGACGCCGCGGTGACGCCACGCTATGTCACCGGCTTCGACCCCAGCCGTGAGCTTCCGATCATCAGGAAGATCGCGCTTGGCTCCTTCCGCAACAAACTTGTCTTCATCCTGCCGGCAGCGCTCATCCTGAGCCAGTTCGTGCCATGGATCATCACTCCGATCCTGATGCTGGGCGGGACCTACCTGTCGTTCGAAGGCGCGCACAAGGTGCTCGAATGGGTCGGTCTCGGTCACCACGACCCCGAGGCTGCTCCGGTCGTCGAGCAGGGCAAGCAGCAAGAGGAAAAGATGGTCGGCAGCGCCATCCGCACCGACTTCATCCTGTCCACCGAGATCATGATCATCGCGCTCAACGAGGTGGCCGCAGAGGGGTTCCTCTCACGGGCGCTCATCCTGGCCGTCGTCGCGATCGGCATCACCGTGCTGGTCTACGGCGTCGTCGCGCTCATCGTCAAGATGGACGACATCGGCATGGGTCTGGCCAAGCGCGAGTCCGAAGGGGTCCAGAAGATCGGCCGCGGCTTGGTCAAGGCGATGCCCATCGTGCTGCGAGTGCTCTCCACCGTGGGCGTCATCGCCATGCTCTGGGTCGGCGGCCATATCCTGCTGGTCGGGATGGACGACCTGGGCTTCCACCCGATCTATGCGTTCGTCCACCACGCGGAAGAAGTCGTTGCGGGCTGGGTGCCCGTGCTCGGCGGCACCGTCAAGTGGCTCACCAACACCTTCTTCTCCGCGATCCTGGGGCTCGTGATCGGCCTCGTCGTCGTAGGCGTGGTGAGTCTGGTCCCGCATCGGGAGCAGAAGGCGCCGGCCGCCGGCGAGCAAGACCAGGCGGCGGCTGCCTCGCACTAGCTCAGGCGCTCGAAGATGATCGCCATGCCTTGACCGCCACCGACGCACATCGTCTCTAGCCCGAACTGACCGTCGTGGGTCCGCAGAGCGTTGAGCAGCGTGGTGGTGATGCGCGCGCCAGTCGCGCCGAAGGGGTGGCCGAGCGCGATCGCGCCGCCGTGCACGTTGAGCTTGTCGTAGTCCATGCCCAGCGCGTCCGCCGAGCCCAGCACCTGCACCGCGAAGGCCTCGTTGATCTCATAGAGGTCGAGGTCGTTGATCGACATCCCGGCTCGTGCCAACGCCTGCTTGGACGCCTCGATCGGACCTAGGCCCATGATCTCCGGCGACAGCGCGCTGACGCCAGTCGCGACCACTCGCGCCAGCGGGGTGAGCCCCAGTTCACGTGCGCGCGTGTCGCTCATCACGACCAGGGCGGCTGCGCCGTCGTTGAGGGGGCAGCAGTTGCCGGCGGTGACGGTGCCCTGCTCTCGGAAGACCGGCTGCAAGGTCGACACCTTCTCGATCGTCACCCCGGCCCGCGGCCCGTCGTCCTTGCTGACGACGGTGCCGTCCGCGAGCGTCACCGGCGCGATCTCACGCTCAAAGACTCCGGCCGCGATCGCGGCCTCGGCGCGGTTCTGGCTGGTCACGCCCCACTCGTCCTGGCGCTCGCGAGAGATCCCGAGCGAGGTAGCGACGTTCTCGGCCGTCTGCCCCATCGCGAGGTAGACGTCGGGAAGCGCGCCGGTCTCCCGCGGATCGGTCCAGGTCGCGTTGGTGCGAGCAGTCTGCGCGCCGCGCTCGACCGCCTCGGCAAACAACGGGTTGCGCCATGACTCTTTGCCGCCGCCGGCCCCGGCGAAGTCGGCATAGCGAGACACGGCCTCGACGCCCGCACTGAGGAAGACGTCGCCCTCGCCGGCCTTGATGGCGTGGAAGGCCTGCCGGGTCGTCTGCACCGACGACGCGCAGAAGCGGTTGATCGTCGCCCCCGGCAGGTTGTCGAGCCCCAGCAGCACGCTCACCACCCGTGCCAGGTTGAATCCGTGCTCGCCCCAAGGCTCGGCACAGCCCAGATAGAGGTCTTCGATAGTGGTCGGGTCCAGCCCAGGCACTTGATCGAGGGCGGCGCGGATCACGCCGGTGGCGAGGTCGTCCGGGCGGGCGCTGACCAGCGAGCCCTTGAAGGCGCGACCGATGGGGGTGCGGGCGGCTGCGACGATGACGGCCTCGGCCATGACGATCTCCTCGGGCTTGACTGCGATGTCGATGGGTCTGTGAGGTGAAGTCTAGGTGGCGGAACCGGCGGCCAATCGGGTGAGGCCCTCATCGATGCTCACCCTCGGGGTCCATTGCAGCACCTCGCGGGTATGCCGTTGATCGAACCAGTGGGCGGTGCTCAGCTGCTCAGCGAGGTAGCGCGTCATCGGCGGTGCGGTGATCGGGGGCAGCCCCGGCACCCGGTCCGCCAGGACGGCCGCGCCCTCGACCGCGGCACCCAGCCCCCAGGCCAGAGGTGCGGGGATGTGCAGGCGCGGCGGGGGTGCGCCGACGGCGCGGCAGATGTCGGAGATGAGCTCGCCGATCGGGCGAGGCTCACCGTTGGTGACCACGAGCGCTTGACCGTGAGCGTCTTCGACCCGGTCTAGCGCGGCCACGATCGCCTCGGCCGCGTTATCGACATACGTCGTGTCCACCAGCGCGGTGCCACGCCCGACAAAGGCGAGTCGCCCCTGCCTGGCGCGTTCGGCGATCCGGCCTACGAGCTGGGTATCGCCTGGACCCCAGACCAGGTGCGGCCGGATAGCGGTCACCTTCAGCTCGGAAGAGTCGGCCTGGAGGGCAAGCAGCTCGGCGGCGGCCTTCGTCCGGGCATAGGCCCCATGCGCCCTCATCGGGGTGGCGGGGGCTGCCCCCGCGCCGACGAGAGAGCGACCCGTGTGCGCCACCGACGGCGAGGAGACCTGGACCAGTCGACCCCCACCCTGTGCCCGCATCGCGGCCACCAGATAGGTGGTGCCGCGGACGTTGGTGTTGACGAAGTCCATCCAGTGGCCGACGACATCGACCTTCGCGGCGAGATGGATGACCGCGTCCTGGCCGTCGACCGCGCGGGCGAGGTCCTCTCGCGAGCGGACGTCACCCAGGCTTTCCCGGTGCCGCTTCCCCGCGCTCCGTCGCTGCATGACGGTGACGTCCTCGCCCCTTGCGGCGAGGAGTTCAGCCACGGCGCCCCCGAGCATGCCGCTCGCGCCCGTGACCAGCACGCGCTGCCCCATCAGCGGCTCTTCGTGTGTGGCGCGCCCGGACGGAGCGCGGCGCGCACCGCAGCCGCGACGCCTCGACCGTGCAGCACGGCGTCCGCCCAGCCGCTCAGCGAGCCACGGTCGACCTTGCTGGCGTGCCGGATGTCGACCGGCAACCAGTCTCGGACCAGCACGGCCGCGACCGGCACGGGGCTGGCTCCGGAGGCGGCCTGGCGCACGGCGCGCGCGATCCGCGGTGGTGCCAGCACCCCTGCACCGCGAGGGGTGCCGGTCGACATCCGGCACGCCAGCGGACCGAGGCGACCCTCTGGCACGACCACGGCGATGAGCTGTTGTGTCCCGGCCGGGCCGACGCCCACGATGGCGGCGTCACTGACGCCGGGGACGGTGCGGATGAGGTCCTCGACCGGATAGGGGGTCACCGGGCCTTCAGGAGTGGTGACGACATGGGCCAGGCGACCCTCCACCCACAGCCTCCCCTCCCCGTCGAAGTGGCCGACATCACCGGTCCGGTGCCATCCGGCCGGGCGGTCGCTGGCGCGCTGCTGTGCCCACTGCCGGTCGTAGCGGTCCTTGACGTGGGCTCCGCGGACGACGATCTCGCCGACCATCCCGGGGGTGGTGATGAGATCCTCGGCAGGTATGCCGCGCCCGTCCAGGAGCGCGATGCCGACCTCGGCTCCTGGCACCGGATGCCCGACGCAGACCCCCGACTGGCCGGAGGCCTGCGTGGGGGAGAGCGCGGTGGGGTCCAGCGTGGCGATCGGGAGCGCTTCCGTCATGCCGTAGGGGGTGTGCGTGGTTGCCGAGGGCAGGAGTGCTTGCACGCTGCGGAGCAGATGCACGGAGACGGGCGCGCCAGCGGAGAGCACCAGCCGCGGACCTTCGAGGACGCCACGCTCGTGCGCGTCCAGGTCGCCGGCGGTGTCGACCACGTTGCGCAAGGCGGCCGGGGCGGCGAAGACGGCAGTGGCGTCGATCGCCTCGACCGCCTGGGCCAGGCGCCGCGCAGTCAGCGTGTGCGGCGCGGTGACGTCCATGTCGGGCACGACGCTGGTCAGTCCCAGTGCCGGACCATAGAGCGCGAACGGCGCGAAGGCCGCCACGAACCGCTCACCGGGACCCAGCGAGAAGGTGTCGCGCAGCAGTGCGACCTGCGCGCTGAGCTGGTCCCGGGTGTAGACCACGCCCTTGGGTGGGCCCGTGGCGCCGGAAGTGAAAAGCACCGCGCCGTCGATGCTCCCTGGCAGGTCAGATTCCTCCGGCAGCAGGGCCGCGGAGCCCCCCAGTCCCCGTCCGACCAGAGCCAGCGCATCAAGCTCCGTCCCGGACTCGGTGACGAGGACGCGCTCGGCGTGCACGCGGGTCACGGCAGCCAGGGTGAGAGCCTTGCTGATCCCCAGGACGAGCTTGGGCCCTGCCGACCGCAACGCCGCACCGAGTCGGCCCAGACCCAGGCCGGCGTCGGCGACGACCACGACGGCACCCAGCCGCCACACGGCATACACGAGGGTGGTCAGCTCGATTCCCGGAGGCACCAGCACCGCCACCCGGTCCCCGGGCCGCACACCTCGCGCGGCCAGCCCGCGAGCGACGTCGTGGACCCGGGCGGACAGTTGCGCGAAAGTCACCGACCGGCCGTCGCCGACCAGTTCGACCACTGCCGTGTGGCTAGGTGAGGACAGGCTCACGGCGATCGGGACCCGCGCCACTTCGGGCGCAGGGGCGGGATCGGACCCGGCGGCGTCGGCGTGAGGGTCCTCACCAAGCTGCGATCGCAACCATTGCCAGATGACGCCGATCCCCTCGGGCCGGTCCTCCAGGACCAGGTGCGACGCCGACGGATAGCGCTGGACGTCGGCGTGCGGCAGCCGATCCAGCAGATCCTGCAGATAGCGCTCACCGAAGACCGGGTCGCGAGCACCCCAGACCAGGAGAGCGGGGACCTGCGACAGCGAGCCCAGGCCGTCGGCGACGGCGTCCAGCGCCGCCCGGCTGGGGTGATCGGTCTCGAACGGGATGTCGCGTACGAAATCGGCGACGGCTGCGCGTCGGTCCGGAGCCAGATAGGGCTGCGCGAAGGCCTGGTGGACCGGGCGCGGCAGCGGTGGCACGGACAGTGCGGTGGTTGCCCGGACGAAGGTGGGGGTCTGCTGGCAGACCCAGTCCACGAGCCCGGGCAGACGCGCGAGCCGGATCACGGCCGGGCCCGCGCTGTCCTCGGGCTGGTGCACGGCCGTGTTCGTCAGGACGACACCGCGCAGGTCATCGAGGTGCCGCAGCGCCCACCCCAGGCTGATCGGCCCGCCCCAGTCGTGAGCCAGGGAGAAGATGGGGCCGGACACCTCCAGCGCCGACGTGAGCCGGACCAGCTCCTCGATGCGCGCAGCCAGCCCGCGTGGCTGCACCGGACGCTCGGAGAAGCCCATTCCCAGTTGGTCGACCGCGATCACCCGCCAGCCGGGCGGGGCCGCCTCGAGCACCCGCCTCCACAGGTAGGACCAGGTGGGGTTGCCGTGCACGCACAGCAGGGTGGCGCGCACCTGCTCGCCGCGAGCGGCCAGCAGCGGGCCGGTGTCGAGGACGTGCCAGCTTCGTGGTGTGCCCTCAGCGTCGGAGGCGACCACCACCCGGGACCAGGACCGGTCGATACCAGGTATGTCGACGACCGGGAGCCCGGGTGAGTCGGGGACGTGGCCGGATCGTCGGGTCATCGCGGCCGCACGATGGCGCGCGTGCAGGGGCAGGGGTAGGTCCTCGGACCTCGAGCGCACCGCTAACTCACCAAGCAAGCTCGAGGCAGGTCATGTTGAGGCCGGAGCCGATGCCCATCATCAGCACCCGGTCGCCGCGCTGGAGCGCAGCGGCCTCCTTGGCCAGCGTGATCGCGACCGCCGCGGGCCCAACGTTGCCCAGCGTGGGGAAGGTCAACGGGATGCGGTCCTTGTCGATGCCCAGGGCCTCAGCCGTCTTCGAGGTGTGCACCCTGGAGACCTGGTGGACGATGTAGCGGTCCATGTCCGACCAGTCGAACTCGCCCGCCGCGTCCTTCCATAGGTCCTCGGCAAGCGACATCCCCGCCACCAGGAGCCCCTGGGCGTCGGTGCTCATCTTGTCGAAGTCGCCGACACAGAGCTCGTGGTGGTGCGAGGCTGCGCGAGAGACGCCACCGACGAGCCGGTGCCCCTCAGGGTGCGCGCTGGCTCGACCGAGCACCATTGCCGCGGCGCCTGAGCCGAGGGTGAGGGTGGCGAACTGGGTGAGGATGTCCTCAGCGGTCGCGTCTGCCGACGACAGGTGCGCCAGCGTGTTCTCCTGCGGCACCCGCGAGCCCTCGCCGTCGACGATCAGTGCGTAGTCGATCTGTCCGGCGTCGATCAACGTGGCTGCGAGTTGCATTCCGTTGACGAAACCGAGGCAAGCGTTGGTGAGGTCGAAGTTGAGGCAGCTCGTCGCCAGGCCCAGCTCATGGTGGACCCGGACGGCGATGGACGGCTCGAGATAACTGCGGCTGACCGAGGTGTTCACCACCAGGCCGATGCGTTCGTGGTCAATGCCTGCTTCCGCGATCGCGGCCCGGCCCGCGTCGATCGCGCCGTCGACGAAGTCGTAACCCTCGTCCCACCATCGGCGCTCGCTGATCCCGGCCAGCGCCGCGAGCATCCCGGGGCGTAGGCCATTGCGGCCGTAGGAGTCACCGATGATCTCGTCGAACTCCGCGGAGGTCTTCACGACCGGCGCGTCGACCGCGGTGATGGAGAGCACCGCGGTGTCCTGCGGGCGAAAAATCGCATTGCCGTTCAACGTAAAGGTTCCTCGCTGGGTGGGGGGTAGCAACCCATTCGACCACAGGAGAAGCGATGCCAGCGCACTGGACCGCCCGGTCGCGCCTGGGTGTGACACGATGAACACCCTTATGTCGTGCAGTCATCTCGCTGGCGGCTACCTCGGTGGGAATGGGAAGGAACACGAAATGAGCACTGCGCGGATGCGATGGGGAGGCTTGCTGACGGCGGGCGTCCTGACCCTAACCCTGAGCGCCTGCGGTGGCGACGACAATGGCACGGCCGGCTCGCCGACACCGGCCACGGCCGCGTCCACTCCCTCCGACACGAGCGCCGAGGCTGACGTGGCGCAGGCCACGACCGAGGAAAGCACGGCCTCCGAGCAAGCCACGTCTGACACGGTAGCCGGGCAGGAGATCTCGGTCGCTGACTTCGTCGCCATGCTCCAGAAGCCGAGCAAGGAGACGCTGTCGACCTACACCATGTCGATGACCCTGAAGAGCAGCGGGGGAGACATGACGATGGAGGGCGCGGTCGACCTTTCGGGCGATCAGCCGCTGGCCGACATGGACATGAGCGTCCCGGGGGCGGGCGCGATGAAGATGGTGATGGCTGACGGCCGCATCTATCTGTCGATGCCCGGAATCACTGAGGACGGCAAGTTCATGGAGGTGCCCTCCGACACCCTGGGCGCGGCCTCCGACGCGCTCAAGGACATCGATGTCACCGATCAGTTCGACACCTGGTCGGAGACGGCCAAGAAGATCGTCCTGGTCGGCGAGGAGGACGTCGACGGTGAGACGATGCGCCACTACGAGGTCACCATGGACGGCGCCGTGATGGCGGAGTCGATGGCTACTGCGGGCGAAAGCGCCGGCGCGACGGCCGACGTCCCGGAGGACATCGTCTATAACCTCTGGGTCGACGGCGACAACCTGATGCGCAAGATCGCCTTCGAGAGCGAGGGCATGGTGACCGAGTTGCGCACCGACAACTGGGGCGAGCCGCAGGACATCAAGGCACCGAGCGCGGACGAG
>NZ_JAUNVI010000008.1:0-14968 GCF_030537745.1 Ornithinimicrobium sp.
TTTCCTCGCAGCTCGACGGGCTAGCGGCTGGGATTGGGTCGGGAGCGGGGGCCGACGTGGATGTCGGCGGGCGCGACCTGCCCGGTGCGCAGACCGGCGCGGCTGACCAAGTGGGCTCCGGCCGGGATGGTGAGCAGTTGGAAGACGACGACGAGCGCGAGCATCCCGATGTCCAGGCTGGAGCGTCCGCGCAGCCCGATGCCCAGGACCACGAGGAGCACACCGAGCACCTGCGGCTTGGTGGCGGCGTGCATGCGGGTCAGCAGGTCCGGGAAGCGCAGCAGGCCGAGCGCCGCAGCAAGGCACAGCAGGGCGCCGAGCAGGAGCGCGACCAGGCCAGCCACGTCGGCGATGTCCCTCCAGCTCATCGGTCCGACCTTCCCGGGAGGGGCTGCGGCGAAGCGGGTGCGTCCGTCCCGGGGGCCCGGTCACGGTCGCGGGAGACGAACCTGGCGACCGCGACCGAGCCGAGGAAGCCGACGAGCGAGAGAGAGACCAGCAGGGGAAGCGTCGTGGTGAGGCCGGTCAGGGCCGCGTGCGCCCCGAACGCGCACACCACGATCGAGACCAGCACGTCGGTGGCCACGACCCGGTCCAAGACGCTGGGGCCGATCGTGATGCGGATCAAGGTCAGCAGCGCGGCCAGGAAGAGCAGCCCACCTATCGTCAGGGTGAGCACGTGCTCCAGAGTGTTGATGCTCATGATGTCTCCTGTCCGGCCGGTCCCCTGCGCCGGCGGCGTGGGTCGAGGACCGAGTCGGGGTCGGGGTGGAAGGCCCGGACGACCCTCGCCTCCTGGCCGAGCACCCGGTGGCGGATCTCCTGCGCCTCCTTGGGGGTCCGGACCTCCAGAGCGTGCAAGGTGAGGAGGCGCTGCCGGGAGTCGAGGTCGATCACGACGGTCCCCGGGACGAGCGCGATCATCTCGGCCGTGATCGTCTGCAGGAGCTCGTCCTCGCAGGCGAGCACGAGGTCGAGGACGACGCCGCGGGTGACGGGACCAGGCCGCACCGTCAGCCAGGCCACCTGCGTCGAGGCGACCACGAGGTCGAAGAGGAAGCGCGTCGACAGCACCACCGTGGCGACCGGCCGCACGCGCATGGAGATCGGGACCCTGGGGAGGGGGAAGGCGACGAGCACGACCACCGAGACCAGCAGGCCGCCGATCAGGGTCAGGGGGTCCAAGGTGCCCCAAAGCAGGGCCCAGATGAAGGTCAGCCAGAGCACCGGCCCCAGTGAGATCCCGCGCCTGGCGGTCTCCGGCATGACCGGACCAGCGGCCACGTCTCGAGCTCTCGGCACGGCGCTGTCCTCTCTCGGTGGTGGGGGCGACGGAGTCGGTCGCTGGGCTGGCGTCGAGGTCACAGTCCCGCGCCGATCCCGAGCACGGCCTCGATGTAGATCTGTCGCGACAACAGGTCCACCGCCGCACGAGTAGCGATCGCATACAGGGGGCCGGCGACCACGGTAAGCAGGACCGTCGCGGCGACGATCGCGGTGGTCGGGACGACCACGCCCCAGCCGAGCGCCTCGTGATGGCCGCCACGCCACGGGCCGCTGCCGGTCATCCCGGCCGGGTTCTCCGACCAGAACGCGCGCCCCCACACCCGCACCACGGCATACAACGTCAGCAGGGAGGTCACCACCGCGCCGGCGACGACGATCCATGCCAGCGCGCTGTTGTCCTCCGCACCCGCCTGGATCAGGCCGACCTTGCCGAGGAAGCCGCTGAAGGGCGGGACGCCGGCCAGGTTCATGGCCGGCAGGAAGAAGAGCACCCCGACGACGGGTGAGACCCGCGCCAGGTCGCCGAGCTTGGAGACATCGCTGGATCCACCGACGCGTTCCACCAGGCCGGTGACCAGGAAGAGGGTGGTCTGGATCATGATGTGGTGGATGACGTAGAAGATCGCCGCCGCGAGTCCGCCGATGCTGCCCAGCGCGATCCCGAAGATCATGAAACCGACGTGGCTAACCAGCGTGAAGGACAGCATCCGCTTGATGTCGTCCTGCACGATCGCGCCCAGGATCCCGACCACCATCGTCAGCAGCGCCGCCCATAGCAGCAGGTCCTCAAACCGGTTGCCCGGGAAGAGGAGCGTCTGCGTGCGGATGATCGCATAGACACCCACCTTGGTCAGCAACCCGGCGAACACCGCGGTGACGGGCGCCGGGGCGGTTGGGTAGGAGTCCGGCAGCCATCCTGACATCGGGAAGATCGCGGCCTTGACCGCAAAGCCGATGAGGAGCAGCAGTTGCAGTTGCGTGGCTGTCGATCCCTCGATCTGCCCCAGCCGTTGGGCAAGCAGTGCGAGGTTGACGGTGCCGGCCGCGGCATACACCGTCCCGATCGCCGCCAGGAAGATCGCCGAGGACAGCAGGCTGACCAGCACATAGGTGGTGCCCGCCCGGACCCGCTCGGCGGTCCCGCCGAGGGTGAGCAGCACGAAGCTCGCCGCCAGCAGCATCTCGAAGCCGACATAGAGGTGGAAGAGGTCACCGGAGATGAAGGTCGTCGTCACCCCGGCGGCCAGCACCAGGATCGAGGGGTGGAAGACCGGGAGGGGCGAGTGCCCGTCGCTCTCGTCGTCAAAGCTGCTCGCGCCCTGCCCGATCGAGTAGCCGAGCACCGCCATCGTCACCGTCGTCGACACGATCACCATGAGCGCAGCGAGCCGGTCGACGACCAGCACCACGCCCTCCCACGGCAGCCATCCGCCGACCAGCATGACCTGCGGTCCGAGGGTGTCGGCCGCCCACAGCAGCACGCCGGCGGCGCCCAGCATGCCGGAGAGCACGCTCAGGCTGACGATGCGTTGGACCGCCGTGCGGCCTGCGGCCGCCAGGGTCAAGCCGGCGCCGATGAGCGGCAGCACCACGAGCAGCGGGACCAGGAAGGCGTAGCCGTCGGCCATCAGTCCTCCCTCTGCTCATCGGCGCGGGCCAGGTCCGGATCAGACAGGTCGTGCGCGTCCACTTCCAGCTGCTCGACAAGGTCGGGTATGTGGTGCTCGTCCGGCTCGACCCCGGAGCCGGTCAGGTCGCCGGTCGCCGTCGCCTCAAGCTCGTGGTGCCGGCTCTCCGGCTTCTCGGCATCGGCGGTGATCTGGTCGATGACCTCGCGGGCCGTCGGCTCGTCCAGCGCATCCGCCTCGGCGCGCGCGTGGATGCGGGCGGACTCGGTGTCGTCGCCGACGAGGTCGAAGCCGGCGTGCACGCTGCGGTGGGCCAGCGCAAGCACGAAGGCCGTCATGGCCAAGGTGATGACAATGGCGGTGAGCACCAGGGCCTGCGGCACCGGGTCGACCGTGTCGTCCCCGATCCCGACGATCGGCGGGTCTCCTGCCGGCCCGGACCCGATGATGAAGATCAGGTTGATGCCGTTGCCCATCAGCAGGAAGCCCATCAGCGCCCGAACCAGCGACCGGGACAACAGCAGGTAGGTGCCGGTGCCGATGAGAGTGCTGGCGACCAGCACGAGGGTCAGGTTGGGAGTCATCGGCGGGCCGCCTCTTCCCTGGCCAGCTCGGCCCGGATCTGCGAGTCGATGCCCGATCCGAGGCTGCGCAGGATGTCGAGCATCAGCCCGACGACGACCAGGTAGACGCCGATATCGAAGAGCAGCGAGGTGACCAGGTGCACGTCGCCGAGAAGGGGGACGTGCACCTCCACGGTCCAGCTGCGCAGCGCCGGCGACCCGAAGAACATCGGCAGCACCGCCGAGCCGCCCGCGATGAAGAGCCCGGTCCCCAGCAGCGCCGCGGGCATCACCGGCAGCGCCGCGCGCAGCTCTGCGCCGTAGCCGGCCAGATAGCGCAGGCAGAGCGCCAGGCCAGCGACGATGCCGGCCGCGAACCCACCTCCGGGAGCATTGTGACCGGCGAAGAGCAGATAGGCCGACCAGATCATCATGGTGTGGAAGACCAGGTGGGTGACGATCTCCAAGATCGTGGAGCGACGCTCCGGGTCGAGCAGGTCGGTGCTGTCGATCCAGTGCGTGTGAGCGCTCGCCGCGAGCACCCCCTCCGGACCACGACGCCGCACGCGCCGGGCACGGAAGCGCCGCAGCACCTTGGCCACGCGCTGCATCGCGTCATCCTGGATGAAGACCAAGCTGGCGACCCCGGTGGCGCAGGCCAGGACGACGGACAGCTCGCCCATCGTGTCCCACGCCCTGACGTCGACCAGAATGACGTTGACGATGTTGGTGCCGCCGCCATAGTCGACGGCGCGCTGGGCCAACCCGGCCCCGGCCGGCTCGTGGATCCGGGAGCCCGCCGCCAGGAGCGTCACCCCGCCGATGACGACGCCGACGCTGACGCCCAGGAGAGCGCGGACCCGCCGCGTCAGGATGCTCGGGTCGTCCGGGAAGCGCCCCGACAGGCGCCGCAGGACCAGCACCAGCACCACCAAGGTCACGGTCTCCACGAGCACCTGGGTGAGCGCGAGGTCGGGCGCACCGTGCAGCAGGTAGAGGAAGGCGGTGCCATAGCCGGTGACACTGACGAGGAAGACGGCGCGGAGCCGGCGACGAGCCTTGGTGGCCAGCCAGGCGGCGATCACGATGAGGACACCGGTCGCTAGCTGCGCGGCGGAGTCGGCGAGCCGCACCTGCGGCCACCTCGCCCCGTCGAGCAGCAGCCCGGCGACCGGCAGCACGACGACCACCATCAAGATGGTGCCCAGAAGCACCGGTAGCGACCCCCGCTGCATGAATCCGGTGGTCTCCAGGGCCACCCGGTCGACCCCGCGCATCACATGCTGATAGCCGCGACCGGCGTCGAAGGGGGAGATCGGGATCGGCACCTCGACCGGCCGCCGCGACTGCACCCACCACCACCAAGAGCCTGCGCACCAGATCGCCACGGAGACCAGCAGCGGAGCGCTGACACCGTGCCACAGGCCCAGGTGCACCGGCTGAGCATCCAGCACGTGGGTGACGGTCGAGGTATGCGGGGTGAGCAGCTTCTCCAGGGAGGTAGACGTCAGTCCCAGCACCACCCCACCCAGGGACAGGACCACCGGCACCCCGACCAGGATCCAGCTGGGACGGTGCCACGTCGGCGGCGCCGGCTTGCCGACGGGCGGTCGGGCCCCGTCGGTGAACGCACCCCACACGAAGCGGGCGGAGTAGGCGAAGGTGAGCACGGAGCCGAGCACGACGGCGACCGCCGCGGTTCCCTGCAGCGAGACCCAGCCCTGCTGCGGGTGGAGCAGAGCAGCCAGCCCGGCCTCCTTGCCGACGAAGCCGAGCAGGAGCGGCAGGCCCGCCATCGACATGGCGGCGAGCACGGCGGATGCCGCGAGGATCGGCATCTTCTCGCGGACTCCGGACAGCCTCCGGATGTCGCGGGTGCCGATGGCGTGGTCGATGGTGCCCACGGTGAGGAAGAGGCTGGACTTGAAGAGGGCGTGAGCGATCATCAAGGTGAGCCCGGCCAGCGTCGTACCCGGGCTGCCGTAGCCGATCAGCAGGGTGAGGAAGCCCAGTTGGCTGACCGTGCCATAGGCCAGCAGGAGCTTGAGGTCGGTCGCCCGGGTGGCGCGGAAAGCGCCGACCAGCATCGTCGAGCCGCCCAGGACCAGGACGGTGACCTGCCACGCCCGCAGGTCGGCATACCCGGGCGCGAAGCGGGCCACGAGGTAGACGCCGGCCTTGACCATGGCAGCCGCGTGCAGGTAGGCGCTGATCGGCGTGGGGGCGACCATCGCGCCAGGGAGCCAGAAGTGGAAGGGCACCAGCGCGGACTTGGTGATCGCGCCGACCAGAATGAGCACGATGGCCACCGTGATCGCAGTCCCCTCCCGCGGGTCCGCGATGAGCATGCTGATCCGGTAGGTCCCCACGTTTTCCGCGAGCAGCACCGAGCCGACCAGCATGGTCAGCCCGCCGGCCGTGGTGACGATGAGCGCCTGCTTAGCTGCCCGGGTGCTGGCCGCACTCGTGGAGAAGTAGCCGATCAGCAGGTAGGACAGGATCGTGGTGAGCTCCCAGAACACATACAGGACCAGGAGGTTGTCGGTGGTGACCAGGCCGAGCATCGACCCGGCGAAGCCGACGAGGTTGGCACCGAGTAGACCTAGGCTGCCCTCGTCGTCCTCGACGTAGTGGGCGCAGTAGAGCAGCACGAGCGCTCCGACGACCGAGACGATCAGGGTCATCACCCAGGCGAGGGTGTCCATCCGGAACGCCAGGTCCATCCCGAGGTCGGCGACCCAGTGGTAGGTCTCGGTATGTGGCGTCGCGGAACCTGCGGCACTAAGGCTGGTGGCTGCCGCGACCGCCGTCGTCGCAGGCGCGAGCGCGAGCACTGCGAAGCCTGCGTTGCCCAGGCGATCAATGATGATCGGCGCCAGGACGGCGACCCCCAGATGCAGCACGAGGAGGGCGAGGATCACGAAGCGCCCTCCAGAAGACGTGGGGTCAGGTCAGATCACAGATGTATGACGTGTCCCAATTCTACCGGACCTGGTCCCGCACCCTGCGCGCATGACGGCCACCGAACAGCCCGCTTCCGCGGCGCTGGAGGCCCTGCTCTGCTGACTGAGAAAAACCCGGCGGCCGTCCCAGGAGGACGGCCGCCGGGTCTTTCGTTGGTGCGGGTCAGCCGGCGACCACGTCGAGGGTGACCTCGGCGGAGATGCCCTCGTGCAGACGCACGTGGACACGGTGCTCGCCGACGGCGCGGATCGGGGTGGGGACCTCGATGCCTCGCTTGTCGACCTGCGGGCCGCCAGCGGCCACGATCGCCTCAGCGATCTCCTGCGGGGTAACGGCACCGAAGAGCCGTCCGGCCTGGCCGGCGCGGGCGGTCACGGTGACCGTCGTGCCCTCGAGGGCGGCCCGGGTCGCAGCAGCGTCCTCGGCGGACTGGGCGGCGCGCTTGACGCGGCCGGCCTGGATCGCCTCGACCTGCTTCTGGCCGCCCTTGGTCCATGCCGTCGCCACCTTGCGGGGCAGCAGGAAGTTGCGGCCATAGCCGTCCTTGACCTCGACGACGTCACCGGCCGAACCGAGGCCCGAGACGGGCTGAGTCAGAATGAGCTTCATATGAGCTTCTCCTTGTCCTTGTCTCTGGCCCGGCTCAGCGAGCAGAGCTGGAGTAGGGGAGCAGCGCCATCTCGCGCGCGTTCTTGACCGCGTTGGCGATGCGACGCTGCTCCTGCACGGTCACACCGGTGACGCGACGGGCACGGATCTTGCCGCGGTCGGAGATGAACTTGCGCAGCAGCGTGGTGTCCTTGTAGTCGATCGACTCGATCTTCGCGGACTTGAGCGGGTTTGCCTTCTTCTTGGGCTTACGCACAACAGGCTTGGCCATCGTGGTGCTCTCCTTTCAAAGAGCCCGAGCGTTGCTCGGGATGGTGTGGATCGTGAATGTTGCTGAGGGGTGAGCGATCGCCCTGGTCCAAGGGGGCTGGCCGGCGCCACTGGAGCACCGCCGCAGCCGGAGGATCAGAACGGAGGCTCGTCGTAGGACGGCGCGCCGCCCCAACCACCAGCACCCTGCTGGCCCCCGGCGCTTGCGCCACCGGTGGCCCACGGGTCGGAAGCGGGAGCACCCTGACCACCGGGCTGGGCAGCCGGTTGCTCGGCGCCCTTTCCGGCGGCCTGGCCGCCGCCCTGGTTGTTCCAGCCGCCACCGGAGTTGCCGCCACCGGAGCCGGCGTTGCCGCCACCAGAGGGCTGACCGCCCTGCCGGCTGTTCCAGTCGCCGCCGCCTTGGCGCTGCGCCTTGGTTACCTGTGCGGTGGCGTAGCGCAGCGACGGGCCGACCTCGTCGACCTGCATCTCCATCACGGTGCGGTTGTCACCTTCGGGCGTCTGCCAGGAACGGGACACGAGACGCCCGGTCACCACGACCCGGTCACCGCGGTGCAGTGACTCGGTCGCGTGCTCGGCGGCTTCGCGCCAGACGGAGCAACGCATAAACAGCGTCTCCGCATCCTTGAACTCGTTGGCTTGACGGTCGAAGGTGCGCGGGGTCGAGGCCACCGTGAAGTTGGCGACGGCCGCACCACTGGGGGTGAAGCGCAGCTCCGGGTCGGCCGTCAGGTTGCCGACAACGGTGATATTGGTCTCTCCGGCCATGTCAGGTCGTCCTTGATCCGTGGTCCGATAGGGGGCTGGTGTGCAACGCCTTAGGCGTCGCGGCGAAGCAACTTGGTCCGCAGCACGGTCTCATTCAGACCCAGCAGACGGTCCAGCTCCTGAGCGGTGGAGGGCTCGACGGTCAGCTGTGCGACCGCGTAGATCCCTTCCGCGTGCTTCTTGATCTCGTAGGCCAGGCGACGGCGGCCCATAATGTCGATCTCATCGACGGTGCCACCATCCTTCGGCACGACGGCGAGCATCTTCTCCAGCGTGGGCTGGAGGTTACGCTCGTCGGTCTCGGGGTCGAGAATGAGCATCAGTTCGTACTTGCGCATGCGTGAACCCACCTCCTTCGGTCTCGGCGGTCACGGTCTTTCCGTGACAGGAGGGCTACATACGTTGTTGCCTGTTCACCCGTCCAGCCTGCCAAAGTCGTGACGACGGTGCAGGCGTTGTCCACAGGCACACGGGTGCTGCGGCAGACAAGGAGAACTCCCTCACGATACCGACACCGGCTATCGCCCGCCTAATCCCCGGCAGCGCCGCGTCCGGCAGGGGTATCCCCGCCGCGTCCCTACACTTGTCCTTCCACCCACTACGAGGAGTCACATGAAGATCGCGATCGCCGGCACCGGTTATGTCGGCCTGTCCAACGCGGTGATCCTGGCCCAGCACCACGCCGTGGTCGCGCTGGACATCGACGCGGACAAGGTCGCCCTCATCAACGCCCGACGCAGCCCCATCGCCGACACCGAGCTGGAAGAGCACCTGGCTACCGCAGACCTGGACTTGGCGGCCACCACCGACCCGGCCACCGCCTACACCGACGCTGACGTCGTCGTGATCGCCACCCCCACCGACTACGACACCGACACCAACTTCTTCGACACCTCCACCGTCGAAGCCGTCCTGGCCGACGTCCTGACCTACGCCCCCCACGCCAGCATCGTCATCAAGTCCACCATCCCCGTCGGATACACCGCCCGCCTGCAAGAAGAACACCCCCACGCCACGATCATGTTCTCCCCCGAGTTCCTGCGCGAGGGCCGCGCACTCTACGACAACCTGCACCCCTCCCGCATCGTCGTCGGCGACACCGGACCCGCCGGCCAACAGTTTGCCAGCCTCCTCCTGCAAGGAGCCCAGGACAAAGATGTCCCCGTCCTGCTCACCGGCTCCACCGAAGCCGAAGCGATCAAACTGTTCGCCAACACCTACCTGGCCATGCGCGTGGCCTACTTCAACGAACTCGACACCTACGCCGCCACCCGCGGCCTGGACACCCGACAGATCATCGAAGGCGTCGGCCTGGACCCCCGCATCGGCTCCCACTACAACAACCCCTCCTTCGGCTACGGCGGCTACTGCCTGCCCAAGGACACCCGCCAACTGCTCGCCAACTACGGCGACGTCCCCCAGACCCTCATCACCGCCATCGTGGAAGCCAACACCACCCGCATGGACTTCATCGCCAACGACATCCTCACCCAACGCCCCACCACCGTCGGGATCTACCGACTCATCATGAAAACCGGCTCCGACAACTTCCGCGCGTCCTCCATACAAGGCGTCATGTCCCGCCTCCAGGCCCACGGCACCGAAATCATCATCCACGAACCCGCCCTGACCCAGCACACCTTCCAAGGCTGCCGCGTCATCGAAGACCTCCGCGACTTCACCACCGCGTCCGACATCATCATCGCCAACCGCCTCGACGACACCACCCGCACCTTCGCCGACAAGCTCTACACCCGCGACCTCTACGGCCGCGACTGACATCTGGTGACTGAACCAACCCGGACAGCACCACGCCGGGCCGGGCAACCCGGCGGGAGCCGCAGCCCGGGCCCTGCTGGCCGCAGCCATCCGGTGCTGCGTGGAGACATCGAGGGCCTGCGGGCGATCGCGGTCCTCATGGTGCTCCTCTACCACGTCCGGGTGCCAGGTTTCAGCGGCGGCTTTGCCGGGGTTGACGTCTTCTTCGTCATCTCCGGCTACCTGATCACCGGACAACTGGTCAAGGAAGCCCGCCGCGACGGCAGGATCCGTCTCCCCCGCTTCTACGCACGGCGGGCCCGCCGTCTCCTGCCCGCCGCCAGCCTGACCCTGCTGGCCACCACCGTGGCGGGCTGGTGGCTGCTGCCCCGCTCTGCGCACGCCGAGCTCGGCACCGACGTGCTCGGCGCCACGGGGTATGTCGTGAACTGGGTGCTGGCGGCCCGCGAGGTCGACTATCTCGCTGAGGACTCCATCCCCTCCCTCGTCCAGCACTACTGGTCACTGTCCGTGGAAGAGCAGTTCTACCTGGGGTGGCCGCTGCTGGTCATCCTCTCTCGCTGGGTCGTCCACCGCTACCGGCTCCGGCTCGTCCCTGTGCTGACAATCACGCTGACCCTGGTGATCGCCACCTCTTTGGCCTGGTCGATCTACTCCACCGCGACCTCGCCCGGCACCGCCTACTTCGCCACCACCACGCGAGTCTGGCAGCTCGGCGCGGGAGCCATCCTGGTCCTGGCCACCCCGGTCATTGCGCGGCTTCGCGCCCCGGCCGCGACCGGCCTGGCCTGGGCCGGACTGGTCCTCATCGCCGCCACCATCACCTCCATCACTACCGCCACGCCCTGGCCCGGGAGCGCCGCGCTGCTGCCGACAGTGGGCACGGCCGCCGTCATCGCCGTCGGCATCGCTCGACCCCAGAGCTCCCCAGCCATCTTGCTCGGGAAACCCCCCATGCGCTTCCTCGGTGCCATCTCCTACGGCCTCTACCTGTGGCACTGGCCGGCCCTTGGCCTGCTGGCCCAGACCCACCCCGACGCTGGGATCATCACCCGCCTCGGCATCGCTGCCGCCTCCATCCTCCTGGCCTGGGCCACCCTCCATCTCGTGGAGAACCCCTTGCGTTACCGCCCCGCGCTCGCCAACAGCACGGCCCGCAGTCTGACGTTCGCGCTGCTGACCATGGTGCTCACCGCCGGCGCCGCGCTCGCGCTGCACTCCTCTGCCCCTGTGCTGAGCACTCGTGCCCAGGATGACGTGCTCGACCTTGACGGGGGGCCGCTCGACCCCGGGCTGGCAACAGGTCCGGGCGAGGTGGTGCCGACGGGATCCGACGTGCTCATCGACGACGCCGGCGCCATCGGCCTGGTCGTCACCGCCAGCCGGACTTCGGACGAGCTGGAGATGATCCCTGACCCGCACCGGGTCTTCACCACCTCCGGCCCCATCTACCCCGATCCGGGGTCTGCCACTGCGGACATCCCCATGGCGGCCTACGACGAGGACTGCCAGGTGAAGAAGGAGTCGACCGCGCTGCTGGACGAGGGCGCCTGCTGGTTCGGCGACCCGGACGGTGAGAAGGTCGCGGCGCTGGTCGGCGACTCCAAGATGCTCCAGTGGTTGACCGCTCTCGACCCGATCGCGCGTGAGGAGGGCTGGCGGCTGAAGGTCTACACCAAGTCCGCATGCGGTTTGGCCAGCATCGAGATGTATCCGCAGTGCCACACCTACAACCGCGCGCTCTCGACCCGGCTGGCCGACGGGGAGCACACTCCGGACCTCATCTTCACTTCGATGGTCCGCAGCGGCGGGCAGGAGCTGGGCGCCTCAGTGGCTGCGCTCCTGCAGCCCGCTGCCGATGCTGGTGCCTCCGTGGTCGTGCTGGCCGACAACCCCTCACCTTCCGCCTCCGAGCTGGGCGGCCCCGCCTACCGGTGCGTGGAGAAGCATCCGAATGACTACCTCGCCTGCTCCTACGCCACCGGGGAGGGCTCAGGCACCCCGGCTCTCCGGGTGGCTGCATCACGGCTGGAGGCACCGCTGATCGACCTCAGAGGGTGGATCTGCCCCGCTGACGGGGCGGAGCCGGCCTGCCCGCCCGTCGTCGGCAAAGTGCTGGCCTTTCGGCAAGGCAGCCATCTCACGGCGACCTATGTCGCCTCCCTCACCCCGATCCTGCACCACGAGTTGGTGCGCGCAGGGGTGGCGACGACGGCCTACGAGCAGATTCCCTGGCGGATCCCCACGCCGGGGGACGAAGGCTGATCGCTAAGGCCTGTGAAGGCCGCAGCAATGCAAAGTCGTTAGCGGCGGTCGTAGGCAGAGCACGACTGAACCCGGACGACAGCTGCGCTCAGTCGATGACGATGACGACGTCGCCCTCCTGGACGACGTCCCCCGGCGCGACGAACACCGCGGTGACGGTCCCGGCCGCCTCGGTCAGCAACGGGATCTCCATCTTCATCGACTCGAGCAGGACGACTTCTTCGCCGGCCTCGACGCGCTGCCCCACGATGACGTGGACCGCCGCGATACTGCCGACGAGCTCAGAGGCGATCTGCTGTGTCATGACGCCCATCGTCTCACCAGCGCCGCCATGCCACCAAGGCGCCAAGGCACTCAGCGCGAGTCGGCTGCCGCCCTCAACGCACCCAGGAAGCCAGCGGACAACAGGCTCCAGTTGTGCTCCACCTCGACGAAGCTGTGGCCCTGGCGACCGATGCGGGCCGCCTGCTCCGGGTCGGCGTGCCAGGCCAGGAGCTGTGCGACCGTCTGGTCGGTGTCCAGGAAGGGGACGAGGACCCCTCCCCCGCTGGTGGTGACCAGCTCGGCCGCGACCGGGAGCGGCGTGCTGATCGCCGGCACCGCGTGCGCGAGATACTCGATGATCTTGGTCGGCATGCTCGGCCGGAAGTTGGCCTCGTCGTGCAGCAGGGACAGACCGGCCAAGGCACCGTCGAGACGCCGCAGGGCCAAGGTGTTGGGGACGAAACCGAACCAGTCCAGGTGCCCAGCCTGGTCGGCCGCCGCCAACAGCGCCTTGGCCCGGCCATGCGCCGGTCCCACGACCTCTAGGCGCACCTTGTCGCCCGTCTCCTCGTGCAGGCGTCTCCCCACCTCGACCAGTTGCCGAACTCCCCGCTCCATGGTCACGCTGCCCAGGTAGACGACCCGGTGCCGGCCGTGCTGATCCAGGACCCCGGCCGGGGCGGGGTGAGGCTCCACCACGGTGGCATTGGGCACGACCGCGTGCGCCCTGCGGAAACGAGTGGCGTAAGCGGCGTCGGCGAGCAGCAGCCGGTGGCGACCTTCGGCCCACCCTTCCGCGCGTCGGATGACGGCGGCAGCTGGCGAACGGAGCGGAGCGGGCACCCAGGGCCGGATCTGCATGGCTGCCGCGGTGTCCTCATGGACATCCCAGACGACGGGCGGCAGATCCCTGCCCACGCTGGTCAGGAGCAACTCCGGGTCGTGGATCAGGACTACATCATGATTCGGCCCGACGCTCCGGAGCAGTCGCGAGAAGGCGCGCTGGGCACCGAGTCGGCGCCACCCGGAGGCGCGGGGGAGGTCGATCGCGGTCAGGCCCTGGGTGTCCGTTGGCTGCTCGACGCCATAGGCGGTCCAGGGCGCGGCATAGGTGACCTGCCAGCCGTCCTGCAGGAGCGCCTCGATCTGCCGGTGCCTCACGCGCGCGTCCAGGGGGTGGTGCACCACGGTGGCGACGAGCACCCGACGGCCGGACATCAGGACTGCTGGGGGTCGTTGGTGGCGGCCGGCTTCTTGGCCGCAGCCGTCGGGGGGGTCTTTTTCCGACCGTACTTGGCGGTGTAGGCCTTCACGACCTCTCCGGCCGGGCCATCCATGACCAACTCACCGCGGTCTAGCCACAGGGCGCGATCGCAGGTGCTCTTGATGGTGCCCGCATTGTGACTGACCATAAAGACGGTGCCAGCCTGCTCACGGATCTCGGCGATCCGGCCCTGTGCTCGGTTCTTGAAGGTGGCATCGCCAGTGGCCAACGCCTCGTCCACGACGAGGATGTCTGGGATCACGGCGGTCGAGATCGCGAACCGCAGCCGGGCCCCCATACCCGAGGAGTAGGAGCGCATCGGCAGGTCGATGAACTCCCCCAGGTCGGCGAACTCGATGATGTCCTCGAAGCGTTCCCGCACCTCGTGCGGTGTCAGCCCCAGCGCCTGGGCACCGATCCAGATGTTCTGCCGACCGCTGAGTTTGGGCATGAGGGCCGCGTTGACCCCCAGCAGCGAGGCCCGACCGCCGAGCCACATCTTGCCCTCGGTCGGGGGGACCAGGCCGGCCACACTGCGCAGCAAGGTCGACTTCCCCGAGCCGTTGCGCCCGATGATCCCGATCGACTGGCCACGATAAGCGACGAAGGAGACGTTTTTGACGGCGTGGACCTCACGCACCCCCAGGCTCTTGGTGCCTCGCTGGAACAAGCGTGACAACGCGTTATTCTCGTCGTTCTCCGCGCTCCGGCCGGTGCCGTAGACGCGATACGTGATGCTCACCCCGGAGGCGATCACCGACGGCGACCCGTCGGCGCGCGTGGCGTCAGCCCCGGCCATATGTGCCCTCCCCCCGCCAGAAGACCACGAAGCCGGACACCAGGAAGAAGACCGCCCAACCCACGGCCACCAGCCACGTCGTCTGGTCCAGGGGAGACTCCTGACGGATCGTCTCGCGGACCAGTTCGAGCAGGACGGCGACCGGCTGGTACTCCAGAGAGACGCTGAGCCACACCGGCACATTGTCATGGGCGCCCAGCTTGTCCTGGATGCTGAAGAAGACGCCGGAGATATAGCGCAACAACCGGACCACAAGGGGGATCAAGTTGTTGGCGTCCCGGGCGACATGCACCAACCGGGCACAGAGCATGGCGATGCCCATCCCGGTGACGAGCACGATGAACAGCGCCACCGGAAAAAGCAGCCACTTGGCCGACGGCGTCTCCTTGCTGACCAGCGCAATGAGCAGCAGGATGATGAAGGCTGGCAGGGCCGCCAAAAACTCCGAGAGCATCACCGTGATCGGCAGCAGCACCCGGGGAAACTTCAGCGACCGGATCATCCC
>NZ_JAUNVI010000008.1:15068-80878 GCF_030537745.1 Ornithinimicrobium sp.
GCATCACCGTGATCGGCAGCAGCACCCGGGGAAACTTCAGCGACCGGATCATCCCCGTCTTGCCAAGCACCGACTTTCCGCCGGAGGTCATGGCCGCCGAGATCGGGATGAAGGTAAACAACCCGATGGTGAGGAAACTGATGAAGTTATCGATACCGGCCCGGGTGCCGATGAGGAGGCCGAAGATCAGGAAGTAGGAGACACCGAGCAGGATCGGGTTGATCACGGACCAGAGCAGCCCGAGGTAGTTGTCCTGGTGCGCGGCCACGAAGTCACCTTTGGCCATCGCCAACATCAGGTGCCGATGGCGCCAGACGTCCCGGAGGTAGGCCCCGAAGGACGGGCGCTGACCCACGAGCTCGAGGCCATGCTGGGCTGCCAGCGCCTCGGCCTCCTGTGGGGTCAGGGTCGGCAGGGCGCCCCCCTCGGGGACACCTGTGGTCACAGTCGGAAGACCTTCTCCCCGCCAGTGACTTTGCCGCGCGTGTCGAAGAAGACTTGGGCGGCGGCGGCCAGCGCCGAAAGGTCGTAGTCGCGGTGGTTCTGGACCAGGATGGTCAGGTCCGCGCGGCTGGCCGCCTCGGCCGGGTCGGTGACGGCGCTGGCCTCGGGCACGGCGCGCCACGTCGCGACGTGCGGGTCATGGAACTGCACCGTGGCACCCTTGGCGAGCAGGTGGGTGGCCAGCGGCACCGCTGGGGACTCGCGCTGGTCGGCGATATTCGGCTTGTAGGTTACGCCGAGCAGCAGCACGGTAGAACCCTTGAGCGGTTTGCCCTCGGCATTGAGGATGTCCTGGGCGCGGGAGACCACATACGCGGGCATCCCGGAGTTGATCTCCTGGGCAAGCTCGACGAAACGGAAGGGGTAGCCGAGCCGCGCACGGACGTTGTAGGAGAGATAGTTGGGGTCGATCGGGATGCAATGCCCGCCGACGCCGGGGCCCGGGTAGAACGCCTGGAAACCGAACGGCTTGGAGGCTGCGGCGTCGATGACGTCCCACAGGTCGATGTCCAGCTCGTGACAGAACCGCGCCATCTCGTTGACCAACGCGATGTTGATGTGGCGATAGGTGTTCTCCAGCAACTTGGCCGCCTCGGCCTCACGGGTGCCTTTGGCCCGGACGATGGAGTCAACGAAGGCGCCATAGAAGTCGGCTGCCGCATCTCCGCACGCCGGCGTGTGTCCGCCGACGACCTTCGGGGTGTTCTTCGCGCCGAACTTCTCGTTGCCCGGATCGATCCGTTCCGGGGAGAAGGCCAGGTGGAAGTCCGTGCCGGCGACCAGCCCGCCTGCCTCCAACTTGGGTCGGACGACCTCGTCGGTGGTGCCGGGGTAGGTCGTGGACTCCAGGATGACGAGCATGCCCGGCCGGAGGGTGTCGGCGATCGCGTCGACAGCTGCCTCCACCGCCGTCAGGTCCGGCCCACCCTCCTGCGACAGCGGGGTGGGCACGCAGATCACCGCGACCTGCGCCTCGCCGATGCGGGAGGGGTCGGTGGTGGCCTCATAACCGCCGTCAATCATCTCCGCGATGTCTGCGTCGGACAGGTCGTCGACATGCGAGCGGCCAGCGTTCAGGTCGTCGATGAGGCCCTGGTTGATATCGAAGCCCAGCACCTTCTTACCTGCCCGGGTCGCTTCCTGCGCCAGCGGGAGACCGACGTAGCCCTGTCCGATGATCACGGCATCAACTGCCATGTGGGTAACTCCTTGGGTCGTCCGGCGCTGTTCCCGTGCTCGCGCACCGACTGACGGTCACTGCGTTGTCCCAGCAATACCTCGACGTTGGCGCGCGGTCATCATACCCATGAGCAGGTGAACGTCACATGTCATGATCGAGCCATGCCCGCAGCCCCTTCAGTGCTTCTCGTCTCCAGCAACGGCGCTGGTATGGGGCACCTCACCCGGCTGCTCGCCTACGCCAGGAGATTCCCGGCAGGGGTGACCTGCCGGGTGCTGTCCCTGTCCCAGGCGGTGCCGGTCGTGGAGCAGGAGGGCCTGGAGTGGGAGTATCTGCCCAGCCAGGGCGCCAGCGGCCTCCGCCCTGCGCTCTGGCGCACGCTGTTTGCGGAGCGCGTCAGCGAGATCCTGCACCGAGTGGATCCCGATGTGCTCGTCTTCGACGGCACCCATCCCTACGCAGGGCTGGACAAGGCCTTGGAAAGCCATCCACGGACGCGGTCGGTCTGGTCCCGGCGGGGCATGTGGCGGCCCGGGCGCAACGCCGCACAGCTGGACAAGGCTGGCTGGTTCGACTCGGTGATCGAGCCCGGCGACCTCTCCTTCGCGGCCGACCGTGGCGAGACAGCCTCCGCGACCGACGCCCTCCGCGTGGGTCCGGTGACCCTGGTGGATCCGGAGCAGCTCACCCCTCGCGAGGCGGCCCGCGCCGCCCTGGGGCTGCCGGCGGACGGTCCGCTTGCCCTGGTGTCCCTGGGCGCGGGCAATATCAACGACACCGATGACGAGGTCGGCGCCGCGGCAGCAGCTCTTCGCCGTCGAGGCATCGGGGTCTGCGTGACCGCACCCTCGATCGCCGAGCGCGCCTACTCCGGGGACGGCGTGCACCTGGTCCGCCACTTCCCGCTGTCCGAGCACTTCCTGGCCTTCGACCAGGTGGTCGCCGCAGCCGGCTACAACTCCTTCCACGAGTCCCTGCGGTTCGGTGTCCCCACGGTCTTCGTCCCCAACGACCAGACCTCCCTGGACGACCAAGGCGCGCGCGCTCGACACGCCCACGAGCAGGGCTGGGCGCTCTCGACCCCGACCCTGACCGGGGGCCGGGCCGAGGCCGTCATCGACGAGCTGCTGGCCCGAGGGACGGACCTCGCCGCGCGCGCCCAGGCGGACGACCCAGGCAACGGGGCGGCGCAAGCGGCGGCCACGATCCTCCAGCTCGCTGACGCTGGCGCCCACCAGAGGAGCCGAGCACGATGACGCTGCCCTCCCGCACCCGACGCCGTCAGCAGACGTTGGCACGTCTGGTCCGCCGGGCACCCGGCTACGACTGGGCACTGCACGAGCTGCTCCCCAAGGTCCGCCGCAACCCGGTCCTGACCGACCTGGCCTGGCGCATCTTCGTCCCCGGCACCACTGTCGGCGAGATCGACGTCCCGTTCCATGGCGGCCGCTACCTGCAGGGCAGTGACGTCAACCGGCTGCCGATCATCGGGGTGGTGGGCCTCGGCCTGGACGACGCGAGCGTGGCTGCCTTGATCGAGGAGGTGGCCGCTCGACAGCGTGAGCTGGCTTCCTTCCGGCCGCTGCTCATCCTCGACAGAGCGGCGTTCGGCCCCGCGCGCGAGCACGGTTATGTCCTTGAGGTGCTCACCTCGGCGGCGCAGTGGGACGACGCCGCGCCCACCTGGCCGAGCTGGTCAGACTATGCCGGCGATCGTCTCGCCTCGCTCATCGACCACTACCAGCTGTGGCACCTGGCGCTGACCGAGGACGGACACCTGCGACCGCTCGACGTCGCGGTGCTGGAGCAGCTTCGACGCCGCCTTCCTGCCGAGCTGGAAGTGCGGTGAAGGAGTTGCGTCAGCTCGGTCGCGACGCTCGCCGCCGGCTCGCGCGCAGTCCCGCTGGTGCGGTGTGGCGCCGAGTCCGGGGCCGTCACCGGCTGCTGCCCGGCAACCGCTCACGATCCGCGACCCTGCCCGGTGCGTCGCCCTCCACCCGGCCGTTCCCGGTCCCCGCGACCGAGCTGGACCGGTCGCGCTACGACATACCCGACGACGCGGTGGCAGCCGTCCTCGACGGCGCTTTCGGCCACGGTTATCTGCTCTCCAGCACGGGATCCCCACAGCTCCCCGGCTTCCTCGACCAGTGGGCCTGCCTGCGCGTGGGTCCGCTATGGCTGCGGACGGCACCACGCACCGTGGTCACCGTGTCGAGAGACGACAGCGACGCCAGTGCCACGCACATCGTCATCCTGCTCGGTCACCCGGTCGACGTGGACCTGCACACGACCAGGGCAGCGGCCATCGCCGACCGGCTGCGCGACCTGCTCGGGCTGGAGAACGGGCACGACCTCGCGGTGCGGAGCGCCGCATACCTGGCTGGCCGGTGGACCGCCGTGCTCGTCTCCGGTGGACGGTGCACGGTGCTCACCGACGCGATGGGCTCCCAGCCGGTCTTTTACACGCACGACACAGATGGGGTGACCTTCGCCTCCTCCGACGTCCTGGTGGCGCTCGCCCACGACCTGCCGGTCGAGCCGCGCCTGGCCAGCCTGGAGCAGGAGATCCGCGAGCTGCATCCCCGGGGCGTGGTCTATCTCCCGGGGAAGGTGACCTGCTTCGAGGGCGTCGCGCAGGTCGTCCCCAACTGTCTGCTGACCTTCGAGCTGACCCAGGAACCGACGGTGACGCACCGACGCTACTGGCCGTTCGAGCCGCGCGTGGAGCAGGGCGACCTGGAGGCGGTGCACGCGGAGTTCGCCGACCGGATGCGCCGGCAACTGGCGTTGTTTGCCGAGCTCGGCCCGCTCGCCTGGAGCCTGACTGGCGGGCTCGACTGCCGCGTCGCCCTCGCGCACCTGGACCTTGCCACGGCCGAGCAGAGCTGTGCCTTCACCTACCTCAACCCTCGCGACGTCGAGCGTGACCCCACGGGTGGAGCGATCCGTGACGTCTTCGTCGCCAACCTCCTGGCGCACCGGACCGGCCTACGGCATCGAGTCCTGCGCTGGCGGCAGGCCAAGAAAGGCACCACCTTCCGGCGCATCCACGACGCGACCCACCCGGTCCGACCTCTGTCTCACGGGGCGGCGCACGCGATGTGGGCCGACCTCCCGCACGACATCTTCGAGGTGCAGGGCAACGGGGGCGAGATCGGCACCGTCTTCCGGCGCGACCGCAGCACCGATCCGCTGACACCCGCCAAGGCTGCGGGCATCTGGTTGGGCAGCGTCTTTGCCTCCACGCCCAGGTATGTCGATCTCCTGGCCGACTATCTCGAGCACGCCCACCTGGACGACGCCCGGCTCCTGGGCTACAGCCACTACGACGTCCTCTATTGGGAGCTGCGGATGGGCCGCTGGGGATGGACGAAGTTCCTGGACGGGGACCTCTCCCACCGGATCCTGCCGCCCTTCAACGACCGTCGGCTGCTCGAGGTGATGCTGAGCCTGCCCGAGGAGCAGCGGGTCGGTAAGGCGCTCTATGCGCGGGTGCTGCGGGACGCGCCGCTGCTGCAGGTGGACGACGACTGAGGCGGCTTGACCTGCCGCAGCACCAACTCCCGTGGGGGACGCGCGCTCCACCACGCCAGCGTCGACCATCCTTCCTGCACTTCAGCACCCGCCAGGCGACACAATTCCTCGTCCTCTGCATGTCCCTCCCACGCGCCGCGGCCCGCGGCGAGCGTGAGACCGTCCCGGTCCAGGAGGACCGCAAGCACCCCCTCGGGAGCAGTGCACACGAGCCTCGCGGGGGACCACGAGGGCTCGCTGATCCCGGCCAACCCTCCGAGTAGCCAGGGGCGGATCGTCTCAGGGGTTAGACCGTGGTGCAGGATGACCGCGCCGTCGGCCCGTTCGGCATCTGCCGCCGACCTCAAGACAAGGCGCTCCACGTCCACGCCCGACCCTGCCTGCAGCCTGACAACTCCACCGCAGGAGAAGGTCAACCGCACGTCTGCCATGGAGGCTTCCTGCACCGGCGCCTCACTTTTGATTGCTCCCGCGCGTGAGGAGAGCATCCGGGCCAGCTTATGGACGAAACCTTGGTGTCCGTACCGCTCGCGGACGGCGGCGCGCGTGCTCTCCACGCGGGCGGCATACCCCTGCGGGTCCGACACGTAGGCGGCGATGAGCGCCTGCGCCTCCCCTGGCTTGGCATAGTCCAGGGCGTCTCCGAAGGTGGGACGGTGCTTGGGATGGGCGATCACCAGCACCCCGCTGGCAGCGGCCTCCAGCAGCGTCCGGCCGAAAGCCTCGTGAGCGTCCGGGTTGTCCAGATACAGGAAGAAGTCCAACCCAGACAAGAACTCTCGGACGTCCTCGTCCCGATGGGGGAGGATCTCCCAAGCCGGCGGGATAGGCGGGGCAGACCGACCATTTTCCTGCCGAAGCCTGCTCACCGTGTGCGCGGCACCCAGCATGCGGACCCGGTAGCTGTCAGGGAAACTGTAGCCACGCAGCAGGTCCTCGAACGACCCTGGGAACTTGATCCGGTCGTCGCGCGAATGACGCCCTACCACGATGGGTCGCCCGTCAGCGCCGGGGTGCCCCGTCGGTCGAACCGACCAACTATCGACGTCGATCAGGCCGGGGCTGTCCCAGTCTGTGAGCGACACCTCGGCGTCCTCCTGCTGGAGGATTCGCCGGATGGTCGGACTCTGCGGAACCCAGCGCGGAGTGACGCCGAAGGTCTCTTGCGTCCGCGCGGAGACGTCCCTCACGACATACCTCTGGTCGCTGCCGTCGAGCTCGAGCGGCCCCTGGTTCGCCATCACCAGAACGTTCGCAGCACGGACAGAGCGCGTCAGGTAGGGCGGGTACTGAAGGATCGGCGGATAACGAATCATCAGCACGTCGATGTCGACGTCGTCGTCGGCGTGGATCCACTCGACCTCCCGCGCCTGGATCAGTTCCAGGAGCGGCGCGCACAAAACCTGGTCCTTGTTGGTCATGAACCGCAGCGCCTCGAGGTGCATGACCGCGACCCGCAGACCACCTTCGCGCGCCGCGCGGATCTCCTCGAGCATCGAGCGCTGCGGGCCGCCGTCCCTTCGCCAGTCACCAGCTAGGCAGAGGTGGAAGTGCGCTGGTGCAGCAAGCAAAGGTTCAACGGCACGGCTCCACCGACGGGGCTCCAGGAACCTACGTGGCAGGTCCGGGTCGAGGTAGGGGTCGCTCTCACCTCTGCTGATCTGCTGGTGCCACTGCGAATACATGGATTTGTACTGATGCCGGGCAGGATGTCGCCAGCCGTGGGAGAACTCCTCGGCAGATAGCGTCCCATCGCCGGCACGCAGGATGGTCGTCGTCTCCTCGATATCAAGCACGACCTGACCAAAAGAGGCGACCAGTCGACGCGTGAACTCAGTGTCGGCGCCTTTGCGCGTGGGGTCGAAAAAGCCGATTCGCGAAACCACCCGACGCAACCGGAAAAGCACCGTCGCGGCTGAGGGGAAGCGCGGGTCGTAACCCGGGCGGGTCAGCACGAGATCTGGAGTGACACGGACACCCTGGGCGCGGGTCGCCAGCAAACCAGGGTCGTTGACTAAGGGCTCGACGCAGACCTCCAGGGTCTGCGGGTGCCACCAGTCGTCGGAGTCGATCACGATCGCCAGGTCACCACTCGCCTGCCTGAGGACCGTGTTACGGGCGCGGTAAGTGCCGCCGTTGACGGCTTTGCGGATGAGCGTGACACGCTCGTCCATGGCCTCGACGCGGTCCAGAAGCTCATCCCACGCCCCCCCGTCATGCGGCCCCGAGGCGTCATCGACCACGAAGAGTTCCAGGTTGGCCCAGGTCTGGGCCAACACCGAAGAGACCGCGGTGAGCAGCGAGGGACCGGGGCGAAAGGTGCTCATGATCACCGTGACTCGCAGGGGGGACTCGACGGCGGGCCGATGCTCGACCCGAAGGTCGTCGAGGTTGGGCATCTTGTCCCGTGCCGGCGCCTCGAACGGGGCCAAACGCTGCGAGTGCAAAGCCCGCGAGAAAGCAGACGCCCAGTCGGCCCGATCAGTGTCGCCAGCCAGCCGGGGGTGAAGGGCATCCGCACGAATCGAAGCAGCCACCCCGCGGCGGACCCTCTCGTCCCCCACGAGGTGGAGAGCTCCGTTGACGTCTCCATCCAGCAAACGGAGTTGGGCCAGCAGTTCTACTTTGTCCCGCGGCAGCGTGGCCCACTCAGCAGCACGGGACAACTGGTCGAGCATCAAGCGAGCGTTGCGAAACTCGCCTTCGAGCTGGAGGGCGAGGACCTTGGCGTAGTCCGCCACCGCTCGGGCATCGCTGTCTGTTGGTGGCAGTCGGTGGGCAGGGTCCGCCGCCCAGGCCTCCAGCTCTGCGGGACCGTGGCCTGGCCAGGCCACCTCGGCCAGGATCTCTCGCGCATATCGGGACTTTGTTCGCAGCGCAGTGCTGACCAAGGCTCGAGGTCGCCGTGCCGCGACTTTCGCGTGATCGGCAGCTACCCCCTGGGTCGTCGCGTGGAAATGGTGGTCCACGCTCACGGCTCGTTGCGGTCGACGCGCTGAGCTGCCAACTCGACAAGCGCGTCGTCAATCCCCCGCTGCATCCGGTCGAGCCGGCCTGTGTATTGGGCCTGCAGTAGACGCACCGCGCCGACCACGTCCTCCTGAGTGACCATCGGCTCTACCGCTGCCCGTTGAGCCCCATCGGCCAGTGACCGGCGAATCTCATCGCGGACGAAGTTACGCAGGCTGCGGGTCCGACGCAAGGTGTCGACCTGCACAGCCAAGATGGCGGCCCCAAGAAGCGCCCCTGCAGCAGCAGCGAGCACCCATATCTCAAGCACCACCCCCACGACCAACAGTCCCCCGAGGGACAGGCCGATCAGAGCGCCCACGGTCGGGAGGAGGCGAGCGCCCACCCAGGTTCCTTTCTCCTCTACAGCCGCGTGCCGAATGACCGACCGGCTGACGAACAGTGTTTGACTGTACCTCAGGAGTCTCGCACTGCATCTGTGTTCTCCGCCCAGTTCGACCACCTCCCAGGAGGGCCCACATCACCGCGCCACGCCTATCCGACCCTTGGCTAACTTGGCGGCTCCGCAGGGGATGGGACGGCGCCCATCCGGAGAACCTCGCCTACCAGGCGCTCCGGATGAAGTCGCTACCCGCGTTAGAGGCGCTCGTATCTGTCGTCACGGGAGGCAGGCTAAGAGCAGCACCCCTACTGCGTCTCATTCTCCAGGACGGTGTGCCGGCGGCCTATCTCTCCGGTTCACGGGCTCGTGCCCTCGGCTGTGTCGGCATGGCGTGGGCGGGAATGATGAGGAACGTCGACGAGATGGCTGGCGCCTCCCGTATTGCGACGGCCCTGTGCGAAAAGGGTCTGATGGCCGGCCTCGGGGCCGAGCACCACCTGGTGGGTGCTCAGGCGATGTTTCTCGCGGGTGATCACGCAGAGCTCACCCGGTGGCTGCCCTCGTTCGACAAGCTGAAGTGGGAGGTCGCGCACTACCTGCGCACGGATCTGCTTAATCCCTTCACCCCCCACCCGGCAACAGCGCCCGCCCCTGCCGACGCTAGCCCGTGGACGAAGGGCCTCAGCGCCGTATTCGTCAAGGCCGGCCTGGCCCCGGTGGTAACGCAGGAATCCCACGATGGCCTGCCCCCCTTCGACCTGTTGGCGGTCAAGGGGGCCGCGCCCGGCTGCGTCGGTGGGGAACTCGTCACGGTCATCATGCCCTGCTACCGACCGGACAGCGGGTTGATCACTTCCATCCGCTCCATCAGCCGACAGACCTGGGCCGACCTGGAAATCCTCGTCGTCGACGACGCATCAGGTCCCGACTATGCCGACCTGTTCGCGGCGGCCGTGGCCCTGGATCCCCGAGCCCGACTGATCTCGATGCCTCAGAACGGTGGCTCCTACCGCTGCCGCGCGGCCGCCATCGACCAGTCCACGGGCAGCCTGATCACTTTCCAGGACGCGGACGACTGGTCCCACCCTTCACGCATCGAGCGCCAGGTAACGGTCCTGCACGAGCAGTCGGCACCGATGAGTCGCAGTCATGCAATCCGCGCCAAGGACGATCTCACGCACCAGTGGCTGGGCTATCGACCTATGCGCGCCAATGCCTCCTCGCTCTTGGTCCGTCGCACGGTCCTCGAGCAGCTGGGCGGCTTCCTGCCCATCCGCAAGGGTGCAGACTCCGAGTTCGCCGACCGAGTTCGAGCCCTCGCCGGACCTATCGCGGATACTCGTACGCCCCTAGCGATCACCCGACTCCGCTCCGGTTCGCTGTCGCGCGGTGACTTTACCTACTCCTGGTTCGCGCCCGACCGACTGAACTTCCGGGACGCCTTCATGGCCTGGCATCGGAGGCTAGCGGCCCAACGGGAGACCGAGGGTGAGGTTCGAATCACCACAGGCGATCTCGACGCGTTGCCGTTCGCAGTGCCGCCCTCCTGGGTCCGTGGATTGGAGGGCGAGAGGATTATCCAGACGGACCTGCCCGTCACCTACCTCGGCAACTTCTCTACGGAGCAGGTCTCGTCGGCGATGGTCTGGCTCCAGTCGATGATCGGCGCAGCGGGGCAACCCCACTCTCCGACCGGGTGGTGGCACCACGAACTGCCCGTCCCCCAGAGCGCAGCGCGACCGTCGGTGATGACGGCCTGGCTGGATAAGGTCGTGCACCGACCGCACCTGGTCCCAGTCTCCCGAATCGATCGGGTCAACGTCGGCCTGCTCGCACTCGTCGACCCGGGGGCCCTTCCCCTGGTTGCGGGGCAGGACTGCCACGTCGATGTGCGGGAGGTCCAGGTCTGGCTCACGCCCGCCGTCGTCGAGCCGGGCCACTCGCTCCTGCCCGAGGACCTTCTCGGGATCTCAGACCTGGTGTACGAGCTCTGGTCCACCCGCCCCCAGTGGGTGCTCGCACCATTTCTGAACGACGACGAGCGCGAGCACGTCCGATCGAGCCTGCCCGGACTAGACATCGCAGAGGCTACTGATGCGCTCAGTCTCGCCGTCGGTCGTGGCGCAGGCATGTAGGTGCTAGGCGCTGTCCCAGGATGAGGTCGCGATAGTCCTGCGCTACCCGATCAGGGTGGAAGAGCTTGAGGGCGTTCTCAACCGCCGTCCTGGACTCCTCCGGCCAACGCTCCTCTTGGGTCACTAACCGGATGCGTCGCTCCGCAGCGTCGAGATCGTCCACCACCCATTCTGGCGGATAGAGGGTGCGCGGTCCCCCGCGGGCAGCGAGCATTGGCCAGTTGCGCACCACCGGAACGGCCCCTGACGCGGCGCCCTCGACGAGACCGAGGTGGCAGCCCTCTCGGAGGCTCGTGGACAAGATGATCCCCACCTGGCGCATGGGTTCGGCGACGTCCCGGGAGGGTCCGACGATCTGCACCCTGTCGCGCAGAGCCGGCGACGCCAGGCGCTCCCGGAATAGTTCGACGTAGTCGGCCGTCATCGGCCCCGGGTCGTCCTTGAATCCCGGCCCGATCAGCACGAGACGCCAATTCGGATCCCGTTCCACCAAATCGAACGCCCACAGCGGGTCCTTGACTCGTCTCCCCCACCCGATCATCCCCAGGGTGGTGGGCGCGTCGGCCACTTTGGGGCGAGCCATTTCCTTGAGTGAGGTCACGACGTCCAGGACCTCCACGGGGACACTCACCCCGTGCAAGCGAAGCAGGTCGATCACCACGCTTCGCATGGCTTGGCTGACGACGACCACCTGCTCGATCCGGTCCCATGCGACCAGATGCAGCCAAGGATCCAGAGCATCGAGTGCGTGAATCCGCAGGATCAGGCGTACGTCCGGTGGGCACAGGTGAGAAACCCACACGGTGGCTGGGTCGGCCCAGTCGCTGAAGACGACGTCGGCCCACGCGAGCATCGTGCCGATCCCCTCCCTGGTCTCCTGGGCCTCCTGCTGCAGTTGCGCGCCGACCTCGTCGGCCAAGGCCCCTCCACCGCGGTTGATGGAGCTCAGCAACGCGGCCAGCCTCGGCAATGTCGTGGGGTCAAGGATCTTGCGACCTAGGTGAGGGTGCTTGCGGGTGTAGTCGCGGATTTTTACCTCGGCGACTCCCTCCAACGCCGCGACTACACCTCGGTGGAACTGGCCGTAGGCGCCGGTAACGACCAGCACCCGCTGCCGCCGTCCCTGTGGGCGGTCGGGACCCTCCACGTTCTGCACCGGTCCCGGCTCGCGGCAGGGGGGCAGGAGCTCGCGGAAGGTGTCCGAGCGGACGAGGGAGCTCAGGAAGGACTCCGGATCGTCAACCAACGGGGTCTGCGACACCTCGCTGTGGCGAGCCCGATGGAACAGCAGTGACATCGCGTCTCCGAGCCTGCTGAGGGCGCGCATCGACAGTCCCGCTGCAAGGGCCGTGTTTGCGCCGTCCAGGGTTGCGTCAACAATCCGGGCCAACTGGGCGTTGTCCACGGCCTCACCGTCAATCAGTCCGAGGGAAAGATCAGCAGCGGCCGCGCACGCGGCGAGCCCCGAAGTGAGTCGCTCGGCTGGGGGCCAGCCGGCGGAGTCAAGATCGAGTACGACGTGCTCACTCTGGATCAGACCGTGCCGACCGCGAGACTGGTGGCACGCGTCGACGACGGCGTCGAGCGGCCGCAACGAGGACGGCACGTTCGGTGCGCGCACTCGGTCTGCAGCGGCGCAAAGCGGGTCCTCCAGCAGGCCGGTAAGGATCGCCTCCAGCGCAGCGACATCGGATTGGGCCGCGGACCACTGCACGGGTCCCAGCACGGCACGATCGGCCAAGAGTTCATCCACTGCCCCTAGAGCTGCCGCCGCAGCAGGATCCAGGCTCCAGACGATCTGCGCGTCGAGCAGCTCCTCACGCAGCGCACGGCTCCGCTTGACGGCCCAGACCAGCCGGAAAGGAGCATGGACACGTGCTGAGATAGCTGCCGCTCGGGCGAGTGTAGGTATGAGGCGCAGCCTGGCCCGCCAGCCGTCGACAGGTCGCGCGAGGACAGGCACGAAGTCGATGTTCGTCGACGGGGTCGATGCCTCGCAGATGAGCGCCACCGACCAAGGCCACCACGGCGATCCCCGATCCCACCCGGCGACCCGCTCCAGCGACTCCACGTCGCTGGCCACGAAGAGGACCCGCCGGGAGTCGAGCCGCACTGGCCGAGAGGGGGACGACATGGCACCAGTGTGGCACCGGTCGGAGAGACCTCGGCGTTCCAAAAGTGGCTTTAGACGCCGATCTGTTCCGCCACGACACTGGCGTCGGTGGACTTCGTGCTCTCCGCCGAGGCCGGGATGTCGCCGCGGATGAACGCTTCGACCGCGGCGCGACCCTCCTCGTCGGGCAGCTGCACCGGCGGGGACTTCATCAGGTAGGCCGAGGCGCTGACGACCGGTCCACCCTGGCCGCGGTCCAAGGCGATCTTGGCCGCGCGGATCGCGTCGATGATGATGCCCGCCGAGTTCGGGGAGTCCCAGACCTCGAGCTTGTATTCCAGGCTCAGCGGCACGTCACCGAAAGCCCGACCCTCGAGGCGCACATAGGCCCATTTGCGGTCGTCCAACCACTGCACGTAGTCGGAGGGGCCGATGTGCACGTCACGAGGCGCCATGTGCTGGTGCAGGTTGGAGGTCACCGCTTGGGTCTTGGAGATTTTCTTGGACTCCAACCGCTCCCGCTGCAGCATGTTCTTAAAGTCCATGTTGCCGCCGACATTGAGCTGGAAGGTGCGGTCCAAGGCCACGCCACGGTCCTCGAAGAGCTTTGCCATGACGCGGTGGGTGATGGTCGCGCCGACCTGGCTCTTGATGTCATCTCCGACGATCGGGACGCCTGCTGCCTCGAACTTGGCCGCCCACTCCGGGTCGGAGGCGATAAAGACGGGGAGCGCGTTGACGAAGGCCACGCCCGCGTCGATCGCGCACTGGGCATAGAACTTGTCGGCCTCCTCGCTGCCGACAGGCAGGTAGGAGACCAGCACGTCGACCTGTGCGTCCTTGAGGACCTGCACGACATCGACCGGGTCGGCGTCAGACTCCTCGATGGTCAGGCTGTAGTAGGTGCCCAGGCCGTCCAGGGTCGGTCCACGCTGCACCGTGACGCCAGTCGGTGGCACGTCAGCGATCTTGATGGTGTTGTTCTCACTCGCCCCGATCGCGTCGGCAAGGTCCAACCCGACCTTTTGTGCGTCCACGTCGAAAGCGGCGACGAAATCGACGTCGTTGACGTGATAGTTGCCGAACTTGACGTGCATCAGCCCAGGGACGGTGGCCTGCGGGTCGGCGTCCTTGTAGTACTCGACCCCCTGGACCAGTGAGCTGGCACAGTTGCCCACGCCAACGATCGCTACCCGTATCGATGTCATTGACTCGAACTCCTTCGTGCGGATGAAATGTCTGCGGTCGCCCCAGAGCGGGCGCCTACCACCCCTGCACAACACCGCTGGACCCCTCCAGATTCCGGTGAGGTCCAGAAACTGCCCAGCGTCTGCGGGCACAATGGCTCGGTGAGCCCCAAGACTTCCCCTCCGTCGACCCGCCGCGAGGCCCGCGCAGCTGCCCGTCGTCCCGCTCGAAGGTCAGGTCGACTTCGCCGCGTCCTGATCTGGCTGCTGGCGCTCGGCTTGGCTGCCGTCGCCGGCCTGGCGGCGGCTTTTGCCATCGCCTACTCACGGACCTCGCTGCCCGCACCCAACGACTTCGCTGACGCGCAGAGCACGATCCTCTACTACGCCGACGGGAGCACCGAGCTAGCGCGATTCACCGGAGGCTACGACCGGGAGGACGTCGCCCTCACCGACGTGCCTGACCACGTGCAGAAGGCGGTGCTGGCAGCCGAGGACCGCAGTTTCTACGAGAATCAGGGGGTCTCGATCACTGGAACAGCCCGCGCGGCCTATCGCAGTTTTACTGGTGGCGGACTGCAGGGCGGGTCGACGATCACTCAGCAGTACGTCAAGAACTACTACCTGAACACCGACCAGACCCTCAACCGCAAGGTCAAGGAGCTGCTCATCGCCGTCAAGATCGATAACGAGCAGACCAAGTCGCAGATCCTGGAGAACTATCTCAACACCATCTACTTCGGCCGCGGCGCCTACGGCATCCAGACTGCCAGCCGCGCCTACTTCCGCAAGGATGTCGCGGACCTGACCGTCGCCGAGGGCGCCTTCCTCGCCTCAGTGACCAACGCCCCGTCGCTGTTCGACCCCGACTCCGCCGAAGGAAATAAGGAACGGGCGCAGGCACGGGTTAGTTATGTGCTGGACGGGATGGTCGACGAAGGCTGGCTCTCCGCCGCTGACCGCGCCGCCGCCACCTTCCCCAAGATCGCCAAGACACCGCCCGCGACTGCGGTCCAAGGGGTCAACGGCTATGTCGCGCAGGCCGTCCGCGAGGACCTCCGATCGGTGCTCGGGATCGAGGACGCCCAGATCGATTCTGGTGGACTGCGGGTCACCACGACCATCGACAAGGCGCACCAGGACGCCGCGAAGGCTGCCATCAAGGAGTTTCGACCGACGGGCCAGGGTGCCGACGACATCACCATGGCGCTGTCTGCTGTCCGGCCCGGCGACGGAGCGATCACCGCGATGTATGGCGGCGACGACTTCCAGAAGACCCAGCTCAACGCGGCGACGGACGCCCAGGTGCAGGCCGGCTCGCTGTTCAAACCGATCACCCTTGCGGCAGCGGTCGCAGACGGCGTGAGCACTCTGTCCACCTTCTCAGGGCCCAGCCCGATGACGTTCGGCAACGACGGTGGCACGGTGGACGTCCGCAACTTCCGCGACCTCTCCTTCGGCACGCTGGACCTGCGGGTGGCGCTGGCCGAGTCGGTCAACACCATCTATGTCCAGCTCAACGAGCAGATCGGTCCGGAGAAGACGGTCCAGGCCGCCCTCGACCTGGGGCTGCCCAAAGACACCCCTGGCCTGGGCACCGACCTGACCAATGTGCTCGGCACGGCAAGCCCCACCCTGGTCGAGATGACCAACGCCTACGCGACCATCGCAGCCCAGGGTGAGCGCGCCACGCCATACCTCGTCTCCGAGGTGCTGGACGCCAAGGGCGAGTCGATTTTCGAGGCCACACCAGAGACCGCCCGCGGCATTGATCCAGACGTGGCTGCGGACGTGACGGACGCGATGACCTACGTCATGACGCAGGGGTCGGGCACCACCGCCGGCGACCTCGGTCGGCCCAGCGCCGGCAAGTCGGGCACCAGCGAAAACAACGTCTCCGCGTGGTTCGACGGCTTCGTCCCCCAGCTCGCAGCCGGTGTCGTGATGTACAAGGGAGACGGGACGGTGCCGATGCAGGACATCGGCGGCGTCGACCAGGTGACCGGTGGCTCCTTCCCCGCTCAGGTATGGGGAGAGTTCATGCGTCGGGCGATGGAGGACGAGCCGGTGCAGGCTTTCCCCGAGCGCGCCGGCGTCGGCGATGTGACGCAGCAGACGCAACCACCGGTCATCGACGAGGGGCCGGCGACCGTGGCGCCCACCACCGTGGACGAACCGACGCAGACCACCTCCGACGCGCCCACGGAGACGACCTCGGAGGAGCCGACCACCACCGAGCCCACCGCTCCGGAGCCCACTACCCCCGAGCCGTCCCCCCCCGCCCCCCCCCCGCCGGCCCCGACCTCGGCCGCACCAACCATCCCCCCACCCACCCAGCCCCCACCCCCCCGCCCAGGCAACAGTCCCCCCGGAAATGAACCCCCGGGGCAGGGAAACGGCAGCACGCCCGCACCGACCGGCTGAGCACCACCTACTCTTGGCTGTCATGACGTCGGTGCCTCGCGAGCGCACGCGGCGTGACGTCCCCTACGTCGTGCCGTCGTGGACCGACCCCGTCGTGGCCAGGGCCACCAGGATCATCGGCGGACCCGTCGGGCGGTATGCCGTGATCGGGGGTCGTGGCCTGCTCGGCGTCGCGATCGCCCTGGTGTCGCTGGGGACCGCGATGCTCGCCCTGGGCGTGTGGCAGAAGGGCCACTGCTTGATGAAGGGGTGGAGCACGCCCAGCCAGTTCTGGCGAGCCTGCTACTCCGACCTGCCCGTCACGCACGTGAGCTCGTCACTGGCGTTGCGAGAGTTGCCCTGGGTGGGGTCCACACCCTCCACCCAGCCACCATTGTCCGGGCTAGTGATGTGGGTCCTCGCGCAGGTGTCCCCACGGGTCGGGCAGGGGGTCGACGCGCAGCAGGCGATCTTCATCGGTTGGGTGCTCATCGCCGTCTTCCTCCTGGCGGCCGCCATCGTCGCCGCCGTCGCGCTCCAGCCTGGTCGCCCCTGGCAGGCCGCCCAACTGGGCGCCAGCCCGGTGCTGGTCACCCTGGCGTTGGTCTCGACCGACCTCCTCGGGGTGGCCTTGACGATGATCGGCCTGTGGGCCTGGCGAAGAGACCGACCCTGGCTGGCTGGGGTCCTGCTGGGACTCGCCTGCCTGGTGCGGCCCTTCCCCATCGTCTTTCTGGCGGCGATCGCCCTTTTGGCGTGGCGTCGAGGAGAAGCCATGCGCGCCGCCCAGGTGGTCGTCGGTGGCCTCCTGGGAGTCCTGCTCGTCCTGGTCCCGCTGGTCACGATTGAGCCGCAGTCGCTCACCGCCGTCCGTGGCTGGTGGGGACAGGGCGCGGGGTATGGCGCGCTGCAGATGGTGCCGCAGCTGAGCGGGCTCCCGTACGGTCCCAGCGCCTGGATCGCGTCGGCCGGGTGGGCATGCGCGCTCATCCTGGGCGCCGTCGTGGTCCGCCGGTCAGCGTGGCGCCGGCTGCAGGAGCAGCAGGTCGCGGCCCTGATGATGCTGGTGGTCGTGCTATCCGCACAGTCGCTGTCGGTGCAGTCCGGATTGTGGGTGCTGCCATTGCTCGCGCTGTCGGCCCGTCCATGGTGGGAGCACCTGGTGTGGGCCGCCGCGGAGACTCTGCACTTCGTGATGACCTGGCTGCACATCGCCTTCGCCTCTGACCCGGGCCGTGGCCTGCCTGGGGAGACCTACGCCCTGGTGATCGTCCTCCGGCTGGCGGCGTGGTCCTGGATCCTGTGGCGGATCTGGGAGGAGCCACGCAGGAGATCCGACCTTGCCGGGGACGCTCTGCCGATCACTCTTCGCCGATCCGCCGACCTTCCAGCAGCGTCGATCCAGCGGGTGCCGGGAGCCGGCTGAGCTCCACCCACGGGGTGAGTGCCTCGTCGACGAGGTCGGTGAGGGAGCGGATATAGGTCGCCGACAGGTGGTTGGTGTCGCGCCAGACGACGACGTCCCCGAGCACCGGGGAGCAGCGCGCTCCGGGGCAGATCGCCTCGGTCAGATCGATCATCGGCAGCCCCGGCCGCATGGACTCGAGCTCCCCCTGCCCGGTGCCGGCACGTTGCAGTCCCTCCGCCCGGTCGAAGGCGCAGGCGCTCGCCTTGTCCGGGTGCGCCAGCAGGCACTCGGGCACGTCGAAGTCGGGGCGTGGGACATCCCGGATCAGCACCGGCATGATGCCGGCGGCCCGCAGTCCGTCGACCCGCCGGGCCAGCGCCTCTGCCATCGTCCCCCCCGACACGCGGTAGGCCGCCGAGGACAACACGACCACGTCCGGTTTGCTGTCGATCAGCTGCTCCCAGGCGCGCGGCTGATAGGCCTGGCACTGCTGGTAGCCCGCCGGACCGGCGTCACGCGCAAAGGTCAGCTCCTCGGTCGGAGGGCAGGAAGACTTGGTGATCGACAGGACGCGCCACCCACGGTCGCGGCCGATCTCGTCGAGCGCGGTGATCCACATACCGGCGTGGCTGTCCCCAAAGAGGGCGACCGTCACGTCCCCGTCAGGGTCGCCGGCGCGGCAGACGCCGGGCTTGCTCTGAGCCAGCCCGATGAAGCAACCTTCGGGCTCGTTGACGGGACGGTCGTCGGGCACCTGCTCCACGGGTATGGCGAGGGTGCCCAGCTGGTCGGGTATTGGTGGGTCTGGCCGGGGGCTCGGCGCGGGCGCGGGGAGCATCCCCTGCGCTCCTTCCCCGAGGTCTGACCCCGCTAGCAGCTGATCATCGAAGGCGCCCGCGAGGTCCTCGGGGGAGAGCATCCCGGCCCCTACCGGCGCCCGAAACTGATCGACCAGCTCCGGGGTGCGCCAGGCCACCGCGTCGGTGGTGGCCGACGGTGGCGCGCTGAAGAGCAGCACCATCCCCGCCAACACGCCAGCGAGGGTGCAGTTGATCCCCAGCAGCAAGGTCCTGCGGGTCGCGACGCCCGGGCCCAGCGCACGGCTGAGCAGCCGCCCGCGGACCCGGATAGGGTCCTCGACATACCTGAAGGACAGCCATGCCGGCACGATCGAGATGACCACCGCCAGCAACCCCCAGTGGACGGGCAACGTCTCAGGACCGCCCCGGCCGACGCCCGCCAGCGAGGCCGCCGCCGCCACGAAGGGCCAGTGCCACAGGTAGAGGCTGTAGCTGATCCGACCGACCCACTGCATCCACCGCGCGCGCAGCAGCAGGTCCGGACCGAAGCGGTTGCTGCGGAAGCCCGCGATCAGCACCAGCGCCGCCCCGACCGTGGGCAGCAGCGCCACGGTGCCGGGGAAGGCCATGTCAGCGTTGATGACGAACATCGAGGCGACGACCATGCCCAACCCCAACCAGCCCAGCGCAAACATCAACCAGCGGGGGATGGAGGACCACCGCAGCGCGCCCAACCCCACGACGGCGCCCAGCATGAGCTCATAGATGCGGGTCGGCGTCACGAAGTAGGCCTGCGCTGCATAGACCTGCGTCCACCACCACGAGATCCCGAGCGAGGCGATCAGCAGGACCAGCGTGAGGACCCAGGAGCCAACCAGGAAGACCTTGGCGCGGCCGCTGGCCAGCACCAGGAGCGCGAGGAGCAAGAGCGGCCAGAGCAGGTAGAACTGCTCCTCCACCGCCAGCGACCAGTAGTGCTGCACCGGACTGGGCGCGCGCGAGACGTCCAGATAGTCGACTGCCCCGCTCGCGAGGCGCCAGTTGACCACATAGGCGGCCGAGGACAGGATGTCTGCGCCGATGTCGGCCCACCGGGTGCGGGGAAGCACCGCCAACGTCAGCACGGTGCTGCCCAGGAGCGCGGTCAACGACGCGGGCAGCAGCCGCCTCGCCCTGCGGGCGTAGAACTTCGGCACGTCGATCCGTCCGCGGGCACGACCCTCCTCCAGCAGGAGCACGGTCATGAGGAAGCCGCTGACCACGAAGAAGACATCGACCCCGGCGAAACCGCCCGGCACCACGCTGACCCCCGCGTGCCAGAGCATCACCGCGATCACCGCGATGGCGCGCATGCCCTCGATGTCGGTGCGGAAGTCTCGACGGATCGGTGGCACCTGCAGGGCGTGCCGGGCTGCTCGGAGGGCTCGCAGGCGGGCTCGGGTCAGCGGCGCCTCCGTGTCGGGGCCGGGTGTCTGCTGGTCGACGCGGCCGCCGCGGGTGGAGGCGGACAGGGGGCTCACGCGGCGACCTGGGTTGGGGCGCCGGGCTGGGTCGCGAGCTGCTCCCACCTCCGGTGCCGTCGCTCGGTGAGCAGAGCCACGGTCAGGGACACCGCGGCCGCACCGATCCACCAGCCCGAGAGGCGACCTTCAGCGGCCGTCGGCACGGGGGCGGCCATGGACAGGTCCAGCTCGCCGGGGAACTGCGAGATCACCAGGGCCGCCGCCGTGTCGGCCGCGAGCGCCGCGAGCCGCGGGTCGTTCGCGCGGGCCGAGACGAGGATGAGGTGCTCCTGCGGGATCCGGTCCACGGACAGGCGGACCTCTCCCCGCCGTCGCTGGTCCAGCTCCATCTCCTGCTCGACCCGGGGCTCGAGGTCCAGGGCCGTGAGCGCGACCGCGGCCCGCTGGCCGACGTGGTCGGTCGTGTTGGTGATCGTGGCGGTCGAGGCGTAGGTGTCCGGTCCAGCCAGCACGACCCCGAGCACCGTGACTAGGGCGACGAGCACCACGGTGACCCAGGGCAGCGACGCCAGCGCAGGCCACCATACGCGTTGAGCGGCCCGGGCGCGCCGGGCGTCCTGGGAGGACTCTCCAGCTCGGGAGCGTGCGCTCTGCCGATGCCTAGCCATCCCCCGACTCCGGCTGCTCCAGCCACCATCGCAGCAGCTCCTCCCGCGCCGCGTCCTGCCCGACCTGGCCCTGGTCGAGCCGGTAGGCCAGCAGGTGCTTGTAGGCACGGCCGAGGACCGGCCCCGGAGTGATGCCCAGCGTCTCACCGATCTGGTTGCCGTCCAGCTCCGGACGGATCGCTTTGAGCTCCTCCTCCGAACGCAGGCGGTCCACCCGCCGCTCGAGATCGTCATAGCTCGCGGCGAGGCGGGCCGCGCGCCGGCGGTTGCGCGTGGTGCAGTCGGCGCGGGTCAGCTTGTGCAGCCGGCCCAGGAGATCGCCCGCGTCACTGACATAGCGACGCACGGCAGAGTCCGTCCACTCTCCCGCGCCGTAGCCGTGGAAGCGCAGGTGCAGCTCCACCAGCGCAGAGACCGCCTTCACGGTGTCCTTGTCAAAGCGCAGCGCCTTGAGCCGGACCCGGGTCATCCGGGCACCGACCAACTCGTGGTGGTGAAAGCTCACGCCCCCACCCGGCTCGAACCGGCGCGTCGCCGGCTTGCCGATGTCATGCAGCAGGGCGGCGAGGCGCAGCACCAGGTCAGGACCGGGCACCTCGTCCTCGCCGGTCGCTTCCGGAGGGTCCTCCAGGCCGATAGCCTGGTCGAGCACGGTGAGACTGTGCTCGTAGACGTCTTTGTGGCGGTGGTGCTCGTCGACCTCCAACTGCAGCGCCGGCAGCTCCGGGAGCACCTCCGCAGCCAGCCCGGTCTCCACCAGGACCTCCAGGCCGGCACGGGGATGCTGCCCCAGGATGAGCTTGACCAACTCGTCACGCACCCGCTCGGCGGAGACGATCTTGATGCGGCTCGCCATACCTGACATGGCGTGGAGAACGTCGAGGGAGGGAACCAGACCCAGTGACGACGCAAACCGGGCCGCCCGCATCATCCGCAGCGGGTCATCGCTGAAGGAGATCTGGGGGGTATGCGGTGTCCGCAGGACCTTCTCGGCCAGATCAGCCAGACCTCCGTGGGGGTCGACGAACGTCAGGTCGGGCAGCCGCAGCGCCATCGCGTTGACGGTGAAGTCGCGGCGCACCAGGTCTTCGTCCAGGTTGTCCCCGAAGGCCACCACCGGCTTGCGTGACTCGGCGTCGTAGGCGTCCGCCCGGTAGGTGGTGAACTCCAGCGTGCGATGGCCCCGGCGCGCACCGATCGTCCCGAAGGCGCGACCGATGTCCCAGGTCTTCTCCGCCCATCCGGTCAGGATTGCCTCGATCTGCTCGGGTGAGGCTGACGTGGTGAAGTCCAGGTCTGGCGAGGTCCGCCCGAGGAAGGCATCGCGGACCGGACCGCCGACCAGCGCCACCTCCTGCCCGGCAGCTGCAAAGAGATCACCGATCTCGGTGAGCAGCGGGAGGGTCGGCGTGAGGTTGCGCAACGCCCGCACGAGGAGGGCGGCGTCGTCAAGAGTGCTGGGAGTGGACATTGGGATCCAGGGTAGGCGACCTTCGACCCGGGCAGCGTAACCATGGGCAGGTCTAGGCACACTGGTTACAGTGGGGCGATGACCACCTCATCACGGCCTGAAGCGTCCGCGCGGCGCCTGCCGTCGGTGAGCGAGACTTCTGCCGGGGGCGTGGTCATCGACGTCCACGAGGGCCGTGCCCGGATCGCGATCATCGCCCGCCGCAACCGCTCTGGGAGAGTCGAGTGGTGCCTGCCCAAGGGCCATGTGGAGGCTGGCGAGACCCTCATCCAGACGGCCGAGCGTGAGGTCGCGGAGGAAACCGGCATCGAGGGACGCGTCCTCGTCACCCTGGGCACGATCGAGTACTGGTTCACCACTCCGTCGCACCGGATCCACAAGATGGTCCACCACTACCTCTTGGAGGCGACCGGTGGCACGCTCACGATCGACAACGATCCGGACCAGGAGGCCATCGACGCGATCTGGGTGCCGCTTGACGAGGTGCACCGCAAGCTCACCTTCCCCAACGAACGCCGGATCGCGCGCGAGGCGTGGACCCGCCTGACGCGCAGCGCCTGACGACCGGTGACCAGCTCTGCCCGCCGACGCGCGTGGGCGCTCCGATCCAGGACCGCTATCGGGGCCGTCGCGGCATTCCTCCTGACATTCGAGCCGATGGCCGTCGGCTCGTCTGCGCTGGCAGCCGGCTCGTCGAGCCCGTTGACCGGGCCGCATCGCCCTCTGGGTGAGAGCGTCATCCCCAGCCACCTCGCCAACGACGGGCAGCTGCAGATCCTGCTCGACGACGTCGAGCCAACGGTGCCGCGGCGCGGTGATCCGGTGGTGCTCCGAGGTCACATCGTCAACGGCTCGACGACGTCCCGCCGGGTCAATACTCTCGTCGTGGACGCTTCCTGGACCACCCTGCGCGATCGCCGGGCCATCGACCGTTGGGTCGGTGACCCCGAGTCGCCGGGCCGGGAGGCAACCTGGCGCCTGGGCCAGGACACGGTCGGGCCGGTCGTCGCCGCGGGTGCGCAGATCCCGTTCACAGTCACCCTCGAGGCAGAGGTGCTGGCCGGGTTGCCCGCCGACCCAGGGGTCCTGGCGCTGGAGCTAGAGACCTTCGACGCCCCGCCGGCCGAGGTCGCAACGGTGGCGGACAGCTCTGCAAGCCAGCAGGTGGAACAGGACGTTGGCTCGACCATGCTGCGCACGGTCCTGGTTGTCACTGGCACCGAACTGGTCGACCAACCCCTGGGTATGTCGTGGCTGGTCCCCCTGACCGTGCCTGCCGACCCCGACCTCAGCGACCCGGTGGAGAAGGTGCGAAACCGTGCCTGGGTGGAGGCGACCGGACCCGGCTCCCCCGCCCGCACGTGGCTGGAGAGGATGGATGTCCCCGGGATCACCTGGATGGTCGACCCTGCCCTCCTGGTGGCTCGCCATCCCCAGAGCGCTCTCGTGGTGAGCCCACCGGAGCCATCGCAGGCACCCGACTCGCAACCCACGCCCGAACCGACCACGGACCTCACCCAGGAGCCGGCACCACCCACCGCCACAACGACCGCAGCGCCTGGCGTCTCCGGCACTGGCGCACCGGCCCCGACCGGGCAGGATGGCGCGGAGGCGTCGACCGGTGCCGACGGGAGCGGCGGTGCCAACAGTGACGACACTGCCACCAGTGACGACAGTGCCGCGGTGACGAGCGGGGAGCCGGGGACGCCATCGGCACCGAGCACCACCGGGGAGGACTCCCCGCCTCCAGCCCCAGACATCCCGACCAAGAGATCGGTGGAGGACGTGTTGGTCACGCTGCGCGGCCTGCTCGCTGCGCATCCGGACGACAACCTGTGGTGGCTGCCTACCGACGACCCGGACCTGGCGGCCATGGTCGGCCTGGAGCGCGACAGCACTGTCTCCGAGCGCACGCGCGCCACCATGGCAGCCCTGCTTGAGCGCTCGCCGCAGGGATCAGTGCAGGTCGAGAGGCTGCTGCGGCGCGGTCGCACCGACATCGCCTGGCCACTGCTGCCGACCGCCACCCCGACCGACCTTCGCCTCCTGCAGACTCTCTGGTCGGCTGCGAGCACTACGAGCCCTACGAGCACTGCAAGCCCTCCTAGCGCTGCGACGCCAAGCAGGACGTCCGACCAGGACTCGGCCGCGAGCGCTATGACGACGAGGGTGACGTCCAGCCAGGACGAGGAGGGATTGCGTGCGGTGGTGCTGCCGCGGGAGTCGGTGACAGGCTCCACCGACGCCCCGACCACGCGGGCCGGAGTCCCCCTGCAGAATCCTGACGACCTGATCGCCCTCGCCGCGGACTCCCGGGCCTCGGCGCTGCTGACCGGCTCCCGGCAGATCGCCGCGGACACCGGCGCGGGCGCCACCGTGCAACGGATGCTGGGCGACAGTCTCGCGGCCTGGCTGGAAGACCCCCAGGCCGAACGCTCCCTGCTGGTGGCGGCGGAGCGCGGCACGCTCGCCCCTGCCGCGGTGCTCGAAGAACTGACGGACGGCATCGCCTCGGCGCCCTGGGTGCAGCCGCGTTCGGCGGGCTCGATCCTGGCGGGCGCGGCCACCACTGCGCCGGCAGAGTTGACCCAGGTCGGTCCCGACCCGAGCGCCCTGCGCGACCTCACGACCTACCTCCAGACCCCTGACAGCCCGCTCGACCCACGCTCGGCTGCAAGCCTGACGCGTCTGGAGCAAGAGCTGGAAGGTCTCGTGCAGGTCCTGGCCGATGATGACGCCGTCCGTTCCTGGCAACCTGTCCTGGCCGGGATGTGGTCAACGCGCTGGCGGGCCTCGACCGACGACTGGTCCAGGATCTGGCGTCACATCCGGGATGACAGCTTGGCCTCCCGCGCCGCCCTGCACGTCAACCCGAGCACCGTCAACTTTCTGTCCGACCAAGGCCTGATGCGGGTCACCATCGTCAACGATCTGCCGGTCGCAGTCGAGGACGTCGAGGTGGAGCTGCTTTCCGGATCGAGCATCCTGCAGATCGTGGATCAGCCAGAGCCCGTCTCGATCGGTGCCGGCAGCAGGGCCACGGTCTCCTTCACCGCGCGCGCCGTCACCCGGGGACAGACCACCGTGACGGCCCGGCTCACCGCGCCCAACGGCACCACGCTCGGCGACAGCACGGCCGTCGAGGTCCGCGTGCAACCGACCGGGGTGTGGATCTACTGGGTGCTCGGCAGCATCGCCGGTATCGTCCTGGTCCTGGGTCTGGTGCGCACGCTTCGATCGACGCCCCGCCGGGTCGTCGCAGCCGCCAGCACCCCGCCCGAGGCGAAGCACCAGGAGAAACATCCATGAGCGGCAACCCGTCCTCGACGAGCTCCCTGGCCCGCTCCAGCGTGGTGATGGCCGGTGGCACCCTGGTCTCCCGGGTGCTCGGCGTGGTCCGGATGGCGCTGCTGGCCTACGCCATCGGCAACCTGACGCCGGCCGCCAACGTCTGGCAGACCGCCAACACCATCCCCAACACGATCTATCTGCTGCTGGCCGCAGGCGTCCTCAACGTGCTCCTCTTGCCGCAGCTGACGCGGGCGCTCACGCGCGGCAAGGAGGGGCAGGACTACAGCGACCGGCTCCTCACCCTGTCGGTGGTGATCCTCGGAGTCGGCACCGTGCTCTTCGTGCTGGCTGCGCCGTTGGCCACCAAGGTCACGATGCTGACCTTCCCGTGGGGCGATCCCATGCTCGACCTGGCGATCCTCTTCGCCTACCTGTGCATCCCGCAGATGCTCTTCTACGGACTGCACACCCTGCTCGGACAGATCCTGGCCGTCTATCACCGGTTCGCCGCCTTCGCCTGGTCCCCCGCGCTGGCCAACGTCATCGCCATCGCCGGCATCCTCGTTTTCATGCGGCGCTATCCCGACGCGGCCCTGCTCCCTTTGCAGGAGTGGACGAGCGGGATGATCTGGTTGCTCGCGGGGTCCGCGACGCTGAGCATCGTCGTCCAGGCGCTCGTGCTCTTCCCCGCGGTCCGAGCCACCGGTTTTCAGTGGCGCTTCCGTTGGGGTTTCCGCGGGGTCGGGCTGGGCACCGCCTCCGTGATGGCCGGTTGGGCCCTGGCCGACGTCGCGCTCTCCCAGACGGGCGTGATCACCGCGACCAACCTGCTCAACTGGGCCGTCAAGATCGTCCCCGACGCGCCGGGCAAGGCCGCCTACGACTACGCCTTCTCCATCTTCGTCCTGCCGCACTCGCTCATCGCGCTCTCCCTGCTCACCACCATCTACCCGGTGTTGACCAAGGCGGCCGCGGTCGGTGACCGCCGCGGCATGGCGGTCCACGTCGCACGCGGGCTCCGGCTGCTCGGGACGGCCATGGTGCCGCTAGCCATCGGCATGCTGGTGCTGGCCCCACTGCTGGCCCGCGTCATCTATCCCGGCAACAGTCCCGAGTCGCACCGCGCGATCAGCACCATTCTCATCGCGCTGGTCCTCGGCCTCGTGCCCTATGGCGTCTATCTGTTCTGCGCCAGAGTCTTCTACTCCTTCGAGGACGCGCGCACCCCTTTCCTGTTCCAGGTGGCCATCACCACTGTGCTGCTGACGGTCTGCTTCCTCGCCTTCCTGCAAGCCCCCATCCACGTCGCCGTCTTCATCGCGTTTGGTCAGGCTCTGGGCCAGGTCACCGCCGCGGTGCTGGGGTTGCGTGCCGTCCGTCGCCGGCTCCCCTGGATCGGCCTGCGGGCCGTCGGGATGAGCTATCTGCGTGCCGCCGCCGCTGCCGCGCTGGCGTTGGTCCCGATGTGGTTGCTGATCCGCCTGCTGGACCGCCCCGGATTCGCGGGAGCAGCGATCACCCTCGCGGTCTCGGGGGCGGTGTTTCTCCTCGTGTATGCCGTGCTCGCGCACCTCTTCGGAGTCCGCGAGGTCGCCGAGGTGACCAGCCCGCTCCTACGCCGCATTCCGGGGCTCAAGCGGTGGGCGCCGGCTCCCCCGCCCCCAACCTCTGCCTCTGCCCCTGCCCCTGCCCAAGACTTACCTGCCGGCACGGCCACGCACCCCGACGACACGAGCCGACCGGGCGTGGGCACCATCGGCCATCAGTTGACCAGCGAGTCTGTGACCGAGACGGTGCCTGTCCTTGACACACTAGGGTGGGACGGCCCCCCGACCGGGGTGGCTGGGAAGGACGGCGAGATGGACCGGCTCGAGGTGGGCACCCGGCTGGGCGACCGCTACATCCTCGACGAGCTGCTGGCCCGGCGCGAGGGTGGCACGCTCGACTATTGGTCGGCGCACGACATCACGCTGGGGCGGCTGGTGGCCGTGACCGCCCTGCCCGCGGGAGCGGAGCACACCGAGTCCGCGCACGCCGTGCTCGACGCCGCGAGACAGGTCGCCTCTGTTGACGACCCCCGGCTGGTCCGCGTCCTGGACGTCGGCGAGGAGGACGGGCTCGCGTGGATCATCGAGGAGGGTCTGAGCGAGGCTGAGTCTCTCGCCTCCCTCGTCGCCACCGGGCCGCTCCCAGCTGAAGAGGCCCGGCGCATCGTGGGTGAGAGTGCCGCAGGCCTGGAGTCCGCCCGCCGTAGAGGCTTGCACCACCTCTACCTCAACCCACACTCGGTCCTGCGCACCAGCGACGGCACCGTCAAGGTCTCTGGGGTCGGGATGTCGGCGGCCCTGGAGGGCGTCGACGATGTGACGCCAGTGGAGGCGTCCCTCATCGACGCCGCCGACCTGGTTTCCCTCCTGTATGTCGCGCTCACCGGCCAGTGGCCTGCAGAAGAGCTCGTGGGGGTTCGAAGCGCCCGTAGGCTCGAGGACGGCTCCTTCCCCGCCCCGTCGGAGCTGGTCGGTGGCGTGCCCGGCGACCTTGACGCGCTCTGCCGCCTGGTCCACGGCTCGGACGCCGACCTGGCCAAGGCACCCGGCACGCCAGGTGAGCTCGCCCGGCAGCTCTCGCCCTGGGCATCGGAGATGGTGCGGGACCAGCGCCCCGCTGCGTTGACGCCGCCTCCACCAGAGCACGGGCTGGACGATGCGACCAAGGGGGCGATGGCCGCAGTGGCAGGCGCCAGCGCCGCCGCCACGGCCGCGCACCCCACCAGGACCGATGACGACGCGACGTCGCTGGTGCCTAAGCCGTTCTACCGGTCCGCAGCAGCGGGGGGTGCGCCCTTCAACCCGGCAGACCGGAGCCGCGGCGGACCCGACCGTCAGTCCGATGGCGAGGCTGGCGATGCCCGTCCGCAAGCCGACCGGGAGGGCACCGGTGACGTGGACCGGCTGCTCGGGGGCCGCGATGACACCGACGCCCCGCTGGCTGCTTCCGGGGCAGGCGCTGGCGCGCGCGGGTCTGATCGCACCTCCACCGCCGACCTGCTCGGCATCCGGAGCACGGGTGAGCGCGTTGAGAGTCGCCCACGACGGGCGCAGCCACCTGGCCGTTCGGGATCTGAGCCGGATCCGGACGGGCTGCCAGAGGAACGCGGCACTGGTGGCCAGACCCTGGCCGTCCTTCTCGTCGTGCTGGGCATCCTCGGCCTTGCCGCCGTCCTTGGCTGGAGCGTGCTCAACGGGATGGGTGACTCACCCACGGACAGCGCAGCCGCACCGACCACCAGCAACAGCACTCCTGCCCAACCAGACAAGGGCGACAAGGGCAACGACAAGGCCAACCAGACCGACAAGGCCAACCAGACCTCGGACGTGCCGAAGGCACCGGTCAGCAATGGCGAAGCGCTACCGGTGCTGGGGATCACCTCTTTCGACCCGCAAGGTGACGGCAACGAGAACAACTCTCTGGCCCCGTTGGCTGTGGATGGTGACGAGGCCACCGAGTGGAAGTCCCACACCTATCTCTCACCTGGCTGGGGAAGCCTCAAAACAGGGACCGGGCTCGTCCTGGACCTCGGCGAAGGAGCGCAGGTCTCCAAGGTGGAGGTCCTGCTGGGCGAGGGCGACATGGGCGTGAAGGCCTACCTCAGTGACCAGGCATCGTTGACCGACGCCACCGTGCTCGGCTCCGACGACACCGCGAGCGGCACTTTCACCGCTACCCCCGAGAAGACCGCTACCGGGCGTTATCTCATCCTCTGGTTTGATCGCGCCTTCACCTCACCCGACGGCGAGATCGTCAGCGTGCGTGAGATCACGGTGCGTTGATCGCCCACGAGCCGCTGGGGTCTGGTGTGACGCAAGGACCCGGCGCGCATGAGCAAAGGCCGCGTGGACGCAGATGACGGACGTGGAAGGGCTCGCAGGAGTCGACGACTTCGCGATCCTGCAACGGCATACAGCCGGCGACCCGGACGCCTTCGGTGAGCTCTTCCGTCGGCACCGCGATCGCATGTGGGCCGTGGCGCTGCGCACGACACGGGACCCCGAGGTGGCCTCCGACGCCGTGCAGGACGCCTTCCTCAATGCGTTCCGCCGAGCTGGATCCTTCCGCGGAGATGCCCAGGTCACCACCTGGCTTCATCGGATCACCGTGAATGCCTGCCTCGATCGGATCCGTCGCGTGCGGCCGACTGCTGACATCGCCGACCATGACCCGGTCGAGCCACGGGATCGGCATCATTCCGTGGACGTGCGTCTGGACGTGCAGGCTGCGTTGGCTCAACTCCCGGAAGGGCAGCGCCTCGCCCTGACCCTCGTCGACATGCACGGCCTGAGCGTCGCGGAGGCCGCAGCCATCCTCGAGGTGGCGGAGGGGACGATCAAATCGCGATGCTCCCGTGGCCGGGAGGCTATGGCAGCACTGCTGGGCCCCGACGAATCCCGGCCCTCGAAGGAGGACCCATGACTACTCTCCTGCACCGCCCGAGTCATACGCCCGCGCTCGGAACCGAAGGCCGCCTCTGCTCGTCATACCCGATGAGCACGCCCGGACCGTGCCACCACCGCCAGCCCAGCTCGAGTCACTCGAGCATGCAACCGTGAACGGAGGTCACCGATGGTGCCTGACGACCTAGGACGCACGTTCGTCCCCGGCGAGGAAACGCCATGGGAGGCCGACCCTACGGGGATGCGCGCACTACTACGGGCCCTCCCGGAGCCAGGACCGATGCCGGAAGAGCTGATCGCCCGGATCCAGGCTCGGTTGGCGATCGAGCAGGAGCACCGGACCAATGGCACCTCCGACCTTTCTCCGGCGGCCGCACTGGGTCGGGGGGACAACCTCATCGACCTGGCCGCCGAACGCTCCTCCCGCCGGCCTGGACGGACGCTGGCTATCCTCGGCGCCGCTGCGGTCGGCCTCATGCTCACCACGGTGGCTATCAACCAGTTCGTCGGCTTCGGTGGCACCCCCGGGGCGGACTCTGCCGCTTTCGCCCCTACCACCGGGCGTTCCGCCGACGACGGTGCTGGGGCGGACTCCGGCGCTCAGGCTGACGATGCGAGCGGCGGCGCTGAGGCAGGACCGCCCGCAGCAGCCGCGTCGGGGGAGGCGCAGGAGCAGGCCGCTGCCGGAGCAGCGGACGAGGGGAGCCAGACCGATAGTGGTCAGGCCGACACCTCCCTGCCTTACGCGGCACGCTCCATCATCCTGGTGCCCGACCTCGGCGACCTTCCTGCCCTGAGCACGGACGGCTACGCGCCCCTCATCAGCGCCGCCGCAGAGTCCGCCTCCAAACCTTCCTCGGCGTCGACTTTGACTGTGACACAAGCGAACTCATGCTGGATCGCCGTCGCAGGCGACGGGGCCTGGGACAACTACTTCGCTGCGACGGCCCACGCTGCGAAGGAACCGGTCGTCGTGCTGCTGGGGCGTGACTTCGATGGCTCAGGACACGCATGGGTCCTGCCCGCAGGATGCGTCGACGCGGCAGACACTCAGCCCTTGTCCGACGCCGCCATCGCGCCCTGACCGGCCACCTCATCCCCGAAGCCGCCGACGCAGGAGACGATGTCGCTCGGGAACATCGGGCACCTAGGATCGGTTGAGTCCAATGCACGCCGACCACCACCCCGGGCACTCCCTTGCCCGAAGAAGGACGACATGATCATCGAGATCTCCCCACAGCCGCAGGACGAGTCGAAGACGCCGCCTGTGACGGACGAGCCCGGGCAGGTGCGTGACGTCATCATCGTCGGATCAGGTCCCGCCGGCTACACCGCTGCCGTCTACACGGCGCGAGCCAGCCTGGCGCCCCTCGTCTTCGAGGGCTCGGTCACCGCAGGTGGGGCGCTGATGAACACCACCGACGTCGAGAACTTCCCCGGTTTCGCCGACGGCATCATGGGTCCCGAGCTGATGATGAACATGCGGGAGCAGGCTGAACGCTTTGGTGCCGAACTGGTCCGCGACGACGCGATCGCCCTCGATCTGCGCGGCGACATCAAACTGGTCACCGACGGTGACGGAAAGGTGCATCGAGCGCGGACGGTCATCCTGGCCATGGGCTCGGCCTATCGCGAGCTCGGTCTGCCCAGGGAGAAGGAGCTCTCCGGCCACGGTGTCAGCTGGTGCGCGACCTGCGACGGCGCGTTCTTCCGCGACCAGGACATCGCGGTCGTGGGGGGCGGCGACTCGGCGATGGAGGAAGCGACCTTCCTGACCAAGTTTGCGCGGTCCGTCACCGTCATCCACCGTCGTGACGAGCTGCGTGCCAGCCAGATCATGGTCGATCGAGCCCAGAACGACCCCAAGATCAGCTTTGCCTGGAACTCCGCGGTCGCCACCCTCAACGGATCCCCGAAGTTAACCTCGGTCACCCTGCAGGACACCGAGACTGGCGAAACTCGCGACCTGCCAGCCACCGGTCTGTTCATCGCTATCGGGCATGACCCGCGCAACGAGCTGGTCGTCGGTCAGGTGGACGTGGACGACGAAGGTTACGTCCTCGTCGAGAGCCGCAGCACGGCCACCAACCTCCCCGGCGTGTTCGCCTGCGGCGACCTGGTCGACCACATCTACCGCCAGGCCATCACTGCCGCGGGCAGCGGCTGCGCCGCTGCCCTCGACGCTGAGCGACACCTGGCTCTTCTCGACGACGCCTGAGCCACCTCGCAAGGCGCCACTTGCACTTCCCCTACGCTTGATCCACGCACCGCCGAAAGGAAACCCCACCATGGCCATCATCGAGACCAACGACAATGACTTCTCTCAGGACGTCCTCGAGCACGACGGGCCGGTGCTCGTCGACTTCTGGGCGCCCTGGTGCGGTCCCTGCAAGATGATCGCTCCCATCCTCGAAGAGCTCTCCGCAGAGTGGGGCGACAAGCTGAAGATCGTCAAACTCAACACGGATGAGAATCCTGCGATCACGCAGCAGTACGGCATCACCGGCATCCCGACCATGAACGTCTACTCCGGAGGCGAGGTCGTCAAGACTCTCGTCGGGGCGCTGCCGAAGCGTAAGTTGGCGGCCGAGTTGGCTGACTTCACCGGCTGATAACGCACGCTGCAACGTTCAGCGCCCAGCCACGGCCGTCCACGGGTTATCCACAGCCCTGTGGACGGCCGTTCTCTGTGTGTGGCGTCTCGACGACACTCCCGACGGATCCACCCCAGTGGGCGTGCAGCCCGAGAGCGTAGGGGATGATAGGACTCTCATGACTTCTACGGATAGCGCCGCACTCGGTTGGCCTAGCACCAGTGATGAACGCATCTTTGCAGGTCAAAGTCCTGCGAAGCGGCCAAGCTCCTTAGGGTGGCCCCACACCCTGACTGTGGAACCGGAGTCGATCCCACCCAATGTATCGGGCGCCGTTTCACGTGAAACAGAGGAAGAGCTCGTTTCACGTGAAACGGAGACCCCAGAGCCCCCTGTGGATAGCCGCAGTAGTTCCACGGCCGCCCTCCCGGACGCCTTCAGGGTGGATCCGATCGTCAGCCACGCCTGGACCGGAACTCGGATCGTGACGGTCGCCAACCAGAAGGGCGGCGTGGGCAAGACCACGACCGCAGTGAATATGGCGGCTGCCATGGCCATGGCTGGGCTGCGTGTCCTCGTGATCGACATGGACCCCCAGGGCAACGCCAGCACCGCTCTGAGCATCCCGCACCTGAGCGGGGCTCTGGGGATCTACGACGTCCTGATCGACGGTCTGACGATGGCGGAGGTGGTGCAGGAGTGTCCCCACGTCCCCGGCTTGCTGTGCGTCCCCGCGACCATCGACCTCGCCGGCGCCGAGATCGAGTTGGTCCCCCTTGTCGCTCGTGAAAGCAGACTGAGTAGGGCTCTTCAGTCCTACCTCTCCGGGCTGAGGCCTGGCGAACACGTGGACCTGGTGCTCATCGACTGTCCGCCCAGCCTGGGACTGCTCACGGTCAACAGTTTTGTCGCAGCCCGTGAGGTGCTCATCCCCATCCAGTGCGAGTACTACGCGCTGGAGGGGCTCAGTCAGCTCCTTGCGAATGTCAGCCTGATCCAGCAGCATCTCAATGCCGACCTTGAGGTCTCCACCATCCTGCTGACCATGTTTGATGCCAGGACCAAACTGGCTTCCGATGTGGCAGGTCAGGTCCGTGAGTACTTCGGTGACCGGGTGCTCCGCGCCGCGATCCCGCGGTCGGTTCGCGTCAGTGAAGCGCCAAGCCACGGCGAAACCGTCATTACCTACGACCCGGGAAGTTCCGGGGCATTGTCCTACATAGAGGCAGCCGCCCAGATGCGGCTCCAGGAGGTTTCCCCATGAGCACCGACCGTCGCCGAGGTCTTGGTAAGGGACTGGGCGCCCTCATCCCGTCCGCACCAACGGGGGATCGTCCTTCGGACGTCTTCTTCCCGCGTGGTGACCAAGGTTTCACGGGAAACATCAGCACCTCGCAGAGGCAGCAAGACCGATCGGCCGTGGGATCCGACTCTGGCGCGCCAGAACCTGACGCGCCCGAGTCTGACGCGCCAGAATCTGGCCTTCGGACGGTTCCGGGTGCGCACTTCGCCGAGGTCTTGATCGACGACATCGCGCCCAACCCTCGCCAGCCGCGCCAAGTTTTCGATGAGGACGACCTGGCCGAGCTCGTCGCGAGCATCACCGAGCTGGGCGTCTTGCAGCCGGTGGTGGTGCGTCCGACAGACGAGGTCGACGGTCCCCCCTATGAGTTGGTCATGGGTGAGCGTCGGCTCCGCGCCTGCAGGGCGGCCGGCAAGGACACCATCCCCGCCATCATCCGGGTCACCGAGGACGAGCACATGCTCCGCGACGCCCTCTTGGAGAATCTCCATCGGGCCGGTCTCAACCCGTTGGAGGAGGCGGCTGCCTATCAGCAGTTGCTGGACGACTTCGGATGCACCCACGACATCCTGGCCACCAGGATCGGTCGTTCACGCCCGCAGATCTCCAACACCATCCGCTTGCTCAAGCTGCCTCCGTTGGTGCAGCGGCGGGTCGCTTCTGGCGTACTGTCGGCTGGCCATGCTCGCGCGCTGCTCGGTCTGGGCGACGGGGCCGCGGTGGAACGCTTGGCGCAGCGGATCGTGGCCGAAGGGCTGTCGGTCCGATCAGTCGAAGAGATTGTGCTGCTCGGCGGCGACGCGGCGCCGCGCACTCGTGGGACCACTGCCGCCCGGGAGGTCGCTCCGGAGCTAGAACGGGCCGCTCATGACCTTTCGGAGCGTCTGGAGACGCGGGTCCAGGTCGTGATGGGCCGTCGCAAGGGGAAAATCACCGTGGAGTTCGCCGGTCAGGAAGACTTGGAGCGCATTTTGGCGGCCTTGTCCCGGGACTGAGAGCCTGCAGTGTCCTGTCGGTCCTTCGCTTTTGCTCTCACCTCACCTATCCCATCTGTCTCAACGTGCCCACCGGCGCCTTGACGTCCGCCTGCGCCCTTCTGACGCGCATCCCTCGGGTGGTGCCCACGCGGGACCTCGATGTCGACCACACGCACGGGTTCGCTGACACTGTCTTGCCCGATCACCCGGAGCTCGGCGCGCTCGACACCCAGCTTGCGCAGCAACTTCTGTGCAGCGGCTAGCTCAGCGGCAGCCGCCTCACCCTTGAGCGCGAGCAGGTGGCCCTTGGGCTCAAGCAGCGGGAAGGTCCACCGGATGAGCTTGTCGAGGGACGCTACCGCCCGGGCTGTCACGAACGGTGCTGTCAGGCACGAGTCTTCGGCCCGTCCTCGGTGCACTCTGATGTGAGGCAGTTCCAGTGCCTCAATGGTGCTCCTCAACCACACGGTGCGCCGAAGCAGAGGCTCCACGAGGTCGATCTGCAGGTCCGGTCGCGCGATCGCCAGGACGATGCCAGGAAGGCCGGCACCGCTACCGATGTCGATGACGTGCGCTCCCGTGGGCAGCAGCGACTCCATCACCGCGCAGTTGACCAGGTGCCGCTCCCACAGCCGTGGCGCCTCACGGGGGCCCACCAGTCCGTGTGAGATGCCTGTCGTCGCCAGCAGGTCGGCATACCGGGTTGCCAGCTCGAGTCGGTCGCCAAAAATCTCCCTCGCCTCTGCCGGCGGGGCCGGGGCCTTCTGGACCGGCTCGGGGATGTGGCTCATCTAGCTGGTCGTCGTGGTCGTGCGAGATCAGGCCGAAGGAAGAATCACGACGAAGCGGGAGGGCTCGACGCCCTCAGACTCCGAGTGCAAGCCGGCTGCGAGCACCTCGTCGTGGACCACCTTGCGCTCGAAGGCGGTCATTGGCTCCAGTTCGCGGCGGCGGCCAGACTCCTGCACCTCGCTGATCGCGGCGTGCGCCGCCTTCACTAGTTGCGCGCGACGGTCCGCGCGGTAGCCAGCCACATCGAGCATCAACCGACTGCGTTCCCCCGTCTCGGCCTGGACAGCCAGCCGGGTGAGCTCCTGCAGGGCTTCAAGGACCTGACCGCCAGTCCCGACCAGACGGCTGGGTGCCGCGCCATCTTCGGAGTCGACGATGCCGACCGCGGCACGGTTGCCTTCGATGTCGACCTCCAGATCCCCGGACAGGTCGGCGATGTCGAGCAGCGCCTCCAGGAAGTCCGCCGCGATCTCGCCCTCCTTGACGAGGTCCTCCGTCCGGGCCGAGCGGCGGCCCGGCACGCCAGGCGTGTCCCCACCTTCAGCCTGCTCTTCATCCTCACTCTCGGGTCCACCTTCCTGCTCACCCTCGGACATTTCCGCCTCCGGACTGGCGACAGCGGCGGGCGTGGGAGCGATGGTTGTCTCCTGCAGACTGGTCATCACTTCGGTGGTCGCCGCCGAGTCGTCGGTGGACTCGGGAGCAGCAGAGGCCTGCGGGGTTGTGCTCATGATCGTTCTCCTTGGGTCACGGTCGCACGGCGGGCCACTGGGAGTGGTGGCGACCGGTCGACCACAGTCTGAGGGGGAGGTCAGCGGCGCTTGGCGCGCTTCTTGCTCTTGGGTTGGACGCGCTGGCGGCTTGCCCGCGCTTCGTCACCATCGGTCTGCACGGCTGCCCGCTCGGCCATCAGGTTTGGGTTCTTGAGCTGGATGCCGACCGGCTCCTTGCCCTTGCGTTCCATGCGGGCGCGGTAGGCGACCTCTGCCGGAGTCCCGGGTGACGGCATATTGCGAATGATGAAGAACTGCTGTCCCATCGTCCAGAAGTTGCTCACCGTCCAGTAGATGAGCAGGGCGATCGGGAAGTTCACGCCAGTGACCGCGAAGATGATCGGCAGCAGGTAGATCAGCATCCGCTGCTGACGCGCCATGGGGCTGTTGAGCGCCTCTTCGGACATGTTCTGGCGCATGATCTGGTGGCTGGTCACGAACTGCGTCAGCGACATGATCACGATCAAGACTGCAGCCAGGATCTTGGCCGACAAGTCCTGGTCGTGCAGGAAGGTTGAGGTGAGGCCCGCGCTGACGATCTCCGAGTTGGCCATCTTGGTAGCCAGCTCGGTGGAGAAGAGTCCCATCGGCTCGGCGGTGCCGAGCGAGACCGCCTTGGCGGTGTTGAGCAGCCGGAAGAGCGCGAAGAAGAACGGCATCTGGATCAGAATCGGCAGACATGCGCTGAACGGGTTCGCGCCCGCTCCCTTATAGAGCCCGAAGGTCTCCTCCTGGAAAGCCTTCTGCGACGCCTGGTCCTTCTTGCCCTTGTATTTTTTCTGGATCTTCATCAGCTCTGGCTGCACCATCTGCAACCGCCGCTGGCTCTTGATCTGCTTGACCATCAGCGGCGTCAGCATCGCTCGCAGCGTGATGACCAGTCCCACGATGGCCAGGACCCAGGTCCATCCACTCGTGTCGGACATGCCGAGCCTGACGAAGGCCCATTCAAAGCCCACCAGGATGGCCGAGTTGAACCAGATGAAGGGAAACAGCAGCGTGTCGAAGAATCCCATGGGGTCCTCAGCGTGAATGGTGAGCTGGGCTCACCGGGGTGGACACCGCGGGGCTGATGAGGCCCTGCTTGGTGTGGACGTGGCTAGGTGGGGTGCCCTCGTCGGGACGGGGCGGGACATGGTCGACGCCCCCGGGTGCAAACGGGTGGCATCGCAGCAGCCGACGGATCGTGAGCCAGGTGCCGCGGATCAGGCCGAACCGCTCAAGAGCGGTGAGCGAGTAGGCCGAGCAGGAGGGGTAGTAACGACAGACTGGCCCCAGGATGGGGGAAATCGTCCACTGGTAGAGGATGACCAGCCAGATAAGAGGCCGAGCGCTCACACTTCGATGCTCACCGTGGGGGACACCACCACGGTGCGCATCCCTCAGGTCGTTACTCATCGCGCACCACTCATCGCACACCCGCTGAGCACGACCTGGCGATCCGTCGTAGCGCCCGGTCAAGTGCCTCTCCCAGTTGATCCGAGGTGGACGTCGCCGCGGCGGGTTGCGCGCGCACCACAAAGTCGCACCCGTTCGCCATACCCTCCAGCCTTCCCGCCACGAGGGCACGCAAGCGTCGCACGACACGGTGCCGCACGACCGAGTTGCCGACGCTCTTGGACACCACAAATCCCACGCGCGGTGGGCGCGTGAGTGCAGAATCGTCGTCGAGAGCCGCATGCACGACCAAGAGGTCAGTGCCCGCGCGCTGCCTACGCCTACCGTCGCCGCCCCGCATCACGGCGCGATAGTGCGCTGGGTTGGTCAGACGGTGACGCTGGGGAAGCATAAAGAGATGCGACCGCCTGAGTCGTCAGCCGACTCAGGCGGACAGCTCGGCGCGGCCCTTGCGACGGCGGGCGGTCAGGATCGCGCGACCGGCGCGGGTCCGCATACGCAGACGGAAGCCGTGCTTCTTGGCGCGGCGGCGGTTGTTGGGCTGGAACGTGCGCTTGCTCATGGCTGGGTGCTCCGGAGACAGGGACGTGATTGCGTCCGTGGATCAGGCCCGTCGGAATCGACCGGCGACGACCTGGTGGTCTGGTAGGGACCGAGCTCAGTCGGCCACCCACGACAACCCAGGGGCAGTCTCGAAGTTTTGACGGGTGAACTCGCCAAAACGCGTGACCCATGGGCAGGCGAAAGTGTCCGGAAGATCGGCTTACCCCACGGTACGGGAGCCGCTCCTGCGGGTCAAACTGCAGACCCGGGCACGTCCGGACAACTACCGAACCCGCTATGGTCGGTCTATCGCGTCGCTCGCACTGCACGACACGCCGCAGAGTGGAAGAATCACCCGACAGTGCACTTGCCACAGGCCGTCGTCCTTGTTAACGTCACGCTTTCGTCACCGTTGTCCACTGAGTTATCCACAGGTTGTGTATAACTCTGTGGATGTTCCCTCGCACCGACCCAGAGGATTGCGACACTATGACTCAGCAGCCCGCGGTCGACACCTCCGCCGTGTGGCAACACGTCATTAACTCCCTGGAAGAGACCGGCCTGGCCCCGCGGGAGCGGGCTTTCCTAGGCCTGACCAGGCTCCTGGGCCTCCTGGACCACACCGCTCTCCTGGCCGTGCCCTACCCGCACACCAAGGACATCCTCGAGACCAGCCTGCGCCAGCCCATCGTCGACGCGCTCTCCGCTCAGATCGGGCACGAGGTGCGCCTGGCCATCACCGTCGATGACGACCTGCGCCGGCAGATCGAGCAGGAGGGCAGTGAGGACCCGGGGGCGACGCAGGACCGGGACTCGACCCGTCCGGGCTACATGGTCGATCACTCTGGGAGTGGGCCGGGCAGCCTCGACGATCCGCAGAGGCTAGCGCCCTCCCCGACCGGGAGCAGGGCGAACTCCGCGCCGGCCACCAGCGCCGAGGAGTCCCGCCTCAACCCGAAGTACACCTTCGACACCTTCGTCTCCGGCAGCTCCAACCGCTTTGCGCACGCGGCCTCACTCGCCGTGGCCGAGGCACCTGCGCGGGCCTACAATCCGTTGTTCATCTATGGTGAGTCCGGCCTGGGCAAAACGCACCTGCTGCACGCGATCGGCAACTACGCCCGCAACCTCTATCCCGGCGTCCGCGTCCGCTACGTGAACTCCGAGGAGTTCACCAACGACTTCATCAACAGCATTCGTGACGACAAGGCCGGTGCCTTCCAAAGGCGCTATCGCAATGTCGACTTCCTCCTCGTCGATGACATCCAGTTTCTGCAGGGCAAGGAACAGACGGTCGAAGAGTTCTTCCACACCTTCAACACGCTGCACAACGCCGAGAAGCAGGTCGTGATCACCTCCGACCAGCCCCCGAAGCGATTGTCTGGTTTTGCCGAGCGGCTCCGCAGCAGGTTTGAGTGGGGCCTGTTGACCGACGTGCAGCCGCCGGACCTGGAGACGCGCATCGCGATCCTGAAGAAGAAGGCTGCTCAGGAGCGGATGGAGCTGCCGGACGAGGTGCTGGAGCTGATCGGCACCAAGATCGCCACCAACATCCGCGAGCTCGAAGGTGCCCTGATCCGCGTCACGGCCTTCGCGTCGTTGTCCAACCGTCCCCCGAACGCCGAGCTGGCCGCCCACGTCCTCAAGGACATCATCCCCAGCGCTGAGTCGGTCGCGATCACCGGGCCGACGATCATCACCGAGGTTGCCGACTACTTCCAGATCTCGGTCGACGACCTGTGCGGGACATCACGCTCCCGGGCCCTGGTCAATGCCCGACAGATCGCTATGTATCTGTGTCGTGAGCTCACCGAGAACTCCTTGCCACAGATTGGCCGGGAGTTCGGCCGGGACCACACCACCGTGATGCATGCCGAGCGCAAGATCCGCCAGTTGATCGGTGAAAGGCGCGCGCTGTACGACCAGATCAGCGAGCTCACCGGCATCATCCGCAAGGCGTCCATCCGCTGACGCCGTGCGTCTCCCTCTTATCCACACCTGTGGATAACCCTGTGGGTTGTTGCTCACCTGTTCACCGTCGTCACATTCTTCCCTTCCGACTCGATCCATCACACCTTCGACGGCGTGTGCACAACCGGGGGACGTCCTGCGTATCGATGCAGGTCAACCTGTGGATAACACCGAGGTCTGCCGACCAGACCTGTGGACCGGGTCAGGTCCTCCACAGCACGACCTCGCGGGTCCCACGGATGTCCCCCGCCTGTGCACATCGGGAACCCCCGCGCCGAACGGCATCGGACCTGCGACGACATACCCTCCCCGATGTAGTTATCCACAGTGTCCACAGGCCCTATGACTACGACGAGTACCCTCAACTATGAGATCTCGTCCCACGTCCCTGGGGACAGCGCGCTCCGTGCCGAATGACAAAGGACTACCGGAGCACCCACATGGACTACGAGACGAGAGTCGTGACATGCTGCACTTCCGCACGCTGTCTGTCCGGAGGCGTGGCGGTGCTGGTTGCCTGTTTCCGTGTGAGCCGAAAGGCCGTGTGTCGTGAAATTTCGTGTCGAACGCGAGGTCCTCTCCGAGGCCGTCGCCTGGGTCGTTCGCGGCCTGAGCAGCCGGCCCCCGGTGCCCGTGCTTGCTGGTGTCCTGCTGACGGCTGCCGAGGAAGGCACCTTGACGTTGTCGGCCTACGACTACGAGGTGTCGGCCACGGTCACCATCGAGGCAGAGGTGAGCGAGGGCGGTCAGGTCCTGGTGCTCGGCAAACTCCTGTCCGACATCGCCCGCAACCTGCCGGCTAAGCCGGTGGAGATCGCCACGGACGGCGCCAAAGTACAGCTGACCTGTGGCTCGAGCCGGTTCTCGCTCATCCAGATGCCGGTGACCGACTATCCACAGCTGCCCTCGCAGGCCGAATCCAGTGGCACCGTCGCTGGCGACGTCTTCACCCAGGCCGTCCACCAGGTCTCGGTGGCTGCCGACCGGGGCGATACCCTCCCGATCCTCACCGGTGTCCGCGTGGAGATCGAGGGCGAAAAGATCACCATGCTGGCCACCGACCGCTATCGCCTAGCGATGCGCGAGTTGACGTGGAGCCCCAACAATCCTGACGCCAGCCACGTCAGCCTGATCCCGGCGCGCACCCTGTCCGAGACCGCGAAGGCCCTCGGTGCGGCCGCGTCCGTCCACGTCGCCTTCGGCGACGACCAGCGCAGCGACGGACTGGTCGGCTTCGAGGCCGGTCAGCGGCGCACCACCACCCGACTGCTGGACGGTGAGTATCCCAAGGTCACCTCGATCTTCCCGACCAGCGTGGACACGGTGGCCGTGGTTGACACCGCTTCCCTCATCGAGGCGGTGCGCCGCGTGGCCCTGGTCGCGGAGCGCAACACCCCTGTCCGGCTCCGGTTCACCGAAGGTCAGGTCGCGATCGAGGCCGGCACCGGTGATGACGCGCAGGGCAGCGAGGCGGTCGAGGCGACGCTGACCGGCCCCGACGTCGAGATCGCGTTCAACCCGCAGTTCTTGCTTGACGGGCTCGGGGTCCTCAACGCCCCCTTCACTCGCCTCTCCTTCACCCAGCCCTCCCGGCCCGCCGTGATCTCCGGCCAGACCGAGATCGACGGCGAGTCCGACGAGTCCTATCGCTACGTCCTGATGCCGGTCCGGTTCGCCGGCTGACACAGGGTGGGCACGCACCAACTGTATTGACCTATCCGGACACCCAGAGGAGCGAACCAGCATGAAGATCGGCATGATCGGCCTGGGCAAGATGGGTGGCAATATGCGCGACCGGCTGCGGCGCGCGGGCCACGAGGTGGTCGGCTACGACCTCGACGAGAAGTTGCGCGACGCGGACAGCCTTGAGGCGATGGTCGCCGAGCTCGACGCTCCGCGGGTGGTCTGGGTGATGGTGCCCCACGGCAAGCCGACGCGAACGACGGTCGAGACGCTGGGTGAGCTGCTCTCCGAGGGTGACTTGGTCGTCGAGGGCGGCAACAGCAAGTTCACCGAGGATGTCGAGCTCGACCAGATCCTGGCGCCCAAGGGCATCGGGTATGTCGACTGCGGCGTCTCCGGCGGTGTCTGGGGACTGGAGAACGGCTACGGCCTGATGTGCGGCGGCCGACCGGAGCACGTCGAGATCGCGATGCCCATCTTCGACGCACTCCGCCCAGAGGGTCCGCGGGAGGAAGGCTTCGTCCACGCCGGCGAGGTCGGTGCCGGGCACTACGCCAAGATGGTGCACAACGGCATCGAGTACGGCCTCATGCAGGCCTACTCCGAGGGCTATGAGCTGCTCGCCGCCAAGGACATCGTCAAGGACGTCAAGGGCTGCTTCCAGGCCTGGAGCCGGGGCACCGTCGTCCGCTCCTGGCTGTTGGACCTGCTGGTCAAGGCGCTGGACGAGACCCCCGAGCTCAAAGGCGTGAGCGCCTATACGACCGACTCCGGCGAAGGCCGTTGGACGGTCGAGGAAGCCATCGAGATGGCGGTCCCGATGCCGGTCATCAGCGCTGCGCTGTTTGCGCGCTTCGCCAGCCGGCAGGAAAACTCCCCGGCGATGCAGATGGTCTCTGCGTTGCGCGGCCAGTTCGGTGGCCACGCCGTGAAGCTGCTTGATGACCCGCGGCTGGACGAAGGGCAGGTCGAGGTGCACCAAGGCGCCGAGGCGAAGCAGGATGGTGGCCACAGCGCTCCACCACAGTCGTCGGGTTCCGGGGCCTCCGACGCGGGCCCGTCCAGCGGCACGGGGTCGACGACGGACACCGATGGTCCTACCTCGGGCACCCGCGACGCGACCGATCACGCCTGAGGCGCTCGATCACGCGGTGTACCTGAGCCACCTGGAGGTCACCGACTTCCGCAGCTATCCCTCGGCGTCGGTCGCGCTCAGGCCCGGGGTGACGGTGCTGCTCGGCGGCAACGGCCAGGGCAAGACCAACCTGGTTGAGGCGGCCGGGTATGTCGCCACGCTGGCCAGCCATCGCGTCGCTGCGGATGCTCCCCTGGTGCGGGCCGGTGCGGACAGCGCCATCGTGCGCGCGACTGTCGTCCGCGACGGTCACGAGAATCTCGTGGAGCTGGAGATCCTGCCTGGTCGGTCCAACCGAGCTCGACTCAACCGCTCGCCCGTGGCAAGGCAGCGGGAGGTGTTGGGCACCTTGCGGACGGTGCTCTTTGCTCCCGAGGATCTGGCCCTGATCAAGGGAGACCCGTCGGAGCGACGTCGCTTCCTGGACGATCTGCTGGTGGCCAGGCAGCCCCGGTGGGCTGGGGTCCGGGCCGACTATGACAAGGCGCTGCGACAACGCGGGGCGCTGCTGAAGTCGGCGGCCCACCTGTGGCGGGCACCGCGGCGTGGCCGCAGTGGCTCTCACGCTTTTGCCGGGCCGAGACTGGCGGCTGGGGAGAGCCTGGAGGAGGCCCGGTCCTCGGCGTTGACTACGCTCGCCGTCTTTGACGAGCAGCTCGCCGGGATCGGTGGGGCTCTGCTCTATGCGCGTCTTCGCTTGCTGCGTGACCTCAAGCCGTACTTGTCCTCGGCCTATCAGACGATCAGCGAGAGCGAGACGCCCGCTGATGCCACCTACCGCTCCAGCTTGGCGCAGGGACTGCCGGTGACCGAGGCCGTCGCGGCCGGCGACGTCCCCAGTCAGGACGACCTCGTCGCTGCGATGCTCGATTCTATGGAGCAGATTCGCAGCCAGGAGCAGGAACGCGGTGTGTGCCTGGTCGGACCGCACCGTGACGACCTCCTCCTGACCCTGGGAGATCTGCCCGCCAAGGGCTACGCGAGTCACGGGGAGTCCTGGAGTCTGGCGCTGTCGATGCGGTTGGCTGGGTTCCGGTTGCTCCAGCATGATCTGGGCACCGATCCGGTGCTCGTGCTCGACGACGTCTTCGCCGAGCTCGACATCGGACGGCGCGACCGGCTGGCCGAGCTGGTGGGCGACGTCGAGCAGGTCCTGGTGACCGCGGCCGTCCCGCAGGACGTCCCGGAGCATCTGCTCGGGGACGACGGCCAGATCCTTGACGTCCTGCTGGGCACGGTGACCCCCCGTTGACCAGCACCGACGGACTTTCCCAGGCCGATCCCTCCGCTGGCGAGAGGGCGACCGACGAGGCGACGGCGCATAAGCCGACGGCAAGTATGCCGGCGACAGACGAGCTGTCCACAGACGAGCCAGCGACAGAAGATGACCCGCTGCACGCCGCTCACGACGCCCTGGCCCGGGCCCGCCGCAGCGCACGCTCCCGAGGCTTGCGTCCTGGCGCCCCTGCCGGCGCGGGTCGGCGCAAGCGGGCGGTGGGAGAGACGGTCAAGGAGGGCGACCGGCGCGATCCCCACCAGGTCGGAGCTGAGATCGACCGACTCGTCGCCAGCAGGGGCTGGGACAGTGACGTGCAGGTGGGATCCGTCGTCGGACGGTGGGCCGCGATCGTGGGGGCCACGGTCGCCGCCAACGTGGAGGTCGTCGCCTTCGAGGGGACGGTGCTGACCGTCCGGGCCGCATCAACCTCCTGGGCAACCCAGATGAGGCTGCTCTGCTCGACGGTGCTGGCGAGGATCGAGCACGAGGTGGGGATCGGGGTGGTCACCGAGATCGTGGTCCATGCCCCCGGCGGACCGACCTGGCGCAAGGGGCGACTCTCCTCCGGTGGACGGGGCCCGCGCGACACCTACGGGTGAGTGACAAGAAGGCCTCGTAGGGGCGCTGAGGACCCGTGGTTCGTGCCGGGGATCAGGAAGGGCCCCAAACTTTGCTCAGATCGGCCAAGAAAGCCCGTTTTAGGCCGGTCCAATGACGGTTTGAGGCTCCCCTACGGGTAATATGGATCTGTTGTCCACATCCCGCACGTCAAGGAGCACTGTGTCTGAGAGCGGACCCGAAGTCCCGGACCAAGCGTCCACGCCGGAGCTAGCCACGGCTGTGCACTGGGAGGTCGTCCCGAACCAGATTGACCCTCGGCTGCACGACGTCGAGGGCGCCTACGACGCTTCGACGATCACGGTGCTGGAGGGACTGGAAGCGGTCCGCAAGCGCCCGGGGATGTACATCGGCTCCACCGGACCTCGCGGCCTGCACCACCTGGTCTGGGAGGTCGTGGACAACTCCGTGGACGAAGCCCTCGCTGGCTATGCTAACCACATCGACGTCACGATCCAGCGGGACGGCGCGGTGCGCGTGCAGGACAACGGCCGAGGCATCCCGACCGACATCCACCCGGCGGAGAACAAATCTGCCGTCGAGCTCGTGCTCACCCAGCTGCACGCCGGCGGAAAGTTCGGCGGCGGAAGCTACAAGGTCTCCGGTGGTCTGCACGGCGTCGGCTCCTCCGTGGTCAACGCGCTGTCCTCGCGGATGGACGTCGAAGTCCGCCAGAAGGGCCACGTCTTTCGTCAGACTTATCACCTCGGTGTGCCGGTCGCTCCCCTGTCCAAGGACGAGGCGATCCCTGCCGAGGACACCGGCACGACGATCACCTTCTGGCCCAGCGTCGACATCTTCGACACCACTGACTTCGACTACGACACGATCCGGGCGCGCTTCCAGCAGACGGCTTTCCTCAACAAGGGTCTGACGATCACGCTGACCGACGAGCGCCCGCGGGTGGCCGCACCGGTGGACGCGCTCGACGTCGACGAGGACGAGGTCGCCGAGGACCAGTCCGAGACCCCGGTCGGTGAGCCGACCGCAGGGGCCGAGGCAGTCGTCACTAAGGCCCGCCACGTCAGCTACCGCTACGACAACGGGCTGCTCGACTACGTCATGCACCTCAACAAGTCCAAGCGGACCGAGCCGGTGCATGATGAGGTCATCGCCTTTGACGTCAAGGACGACGAGCGGATGCTCGAGCTCGAGGTCGCGATGCAGTGGACGACGGGCTACAACGAGTCGGTCCACACTTACGCCAACGCGGTCAACACGCATGAGGGCGGCACCCACGAGGAGGGCTTCCGGTCCGCGCTGACCAGGCTGGTCAACGACTTCGCCAGGGAGCACAAGATCCTCAAGGAGAAGGACCCCAACCTCACCGGCGATGACGTCCGTGAGGGTCTGACCGCCGTCATCTCCGTCAAGATGGCCGATCCTCAGTTTGAGGGGCAGACCAAGACCAAGCTCGGCAACTCCGAGGTCAAGGGCTTCGTGCAGTCCGCGATGACTGATCAGTTCGGCCACTGGCTGACGGCCCACCCCCGTGAGGGCAGGGCCATCATCAGCAAGGCAGTCCATGCCGCGACCGCCCGGATGGCGGCTCGCAAGGCGCGCGACGCCACCAGGCGCAAGGGCCTGCTGGAGTCTGGCGGCCTGCCGGGCAAGCTGCGCGACTGCCAGTCAAACGACCCGACCATCTCCGAGGTCTTCATCGTGGAGGGCGACTCCGCTGGCGGTTCCGCCGTCCGGGGCCGCAACCCGCACAACCAGGCGATCCTGCCCATCCGCGGCAAGATCCTCAACGTCGAGAAGGCCCGGCTCGACAAGATCCTCGTCAATCAGGAGGTCAAAGCGCTGATCAGCGGCTTCGGCACCGGGATCGGCGAAGAGTTCGACATCACCAAGGCGCGCTATCACAAGATCGTGCTGATGGCCGATGCCGACGTCGACGGCATGCACATCCGGACGTTGCTGCTCACCCTGCTCTTCCGGTTTATGCGGCCCCTCATCGAGGCCGGCTACGTCTACCTCGCGCAGCCGCCGCTCTACCGGATCAAATGGACCAACGCCGAGCACGAGTTCTCCTTCAGCGATCGTGAGCGCGACGCCATGATCGCGACCGGTCTGGCCAACGGCCGCCGGCTGCCCAAGGAGACCGGGATCCAGCGCTACAAGGGTCTGGGCGAGATGGACTACACCGAGCTGTGGGAGACCACGATGAACCCGGACACCCGGGTGCTCCTCCAGGTGCGCCTGGAGGACGCAGCCGCCGCCGACGAGATCTTCTCGGTGCTGATGGGTGAGGACGTCGAGTCCCGACGCAACTTCATCCAGCGCAATGCCCGCGATGTCCGCTTCCTTGACATCTAGACCGACCGGGGCCGGCGCTGCTGCGCCCGCTCCATCTCCATACCTGCACATGCATGTAATGACCAAGGGAATCCATGGCTGACGACGAGACCCCCGACCTGCCCACCGACGACGGGGGCAGCGACCAGACCCAGCAGGAGCCTGTGGACCCGGGCTACGCGCCCGTGGACCGCAGTCCCGGGGAGACGGACAAGGTCGAGATCGTCGACCTCAACGACGAGATGCAGAAGAGCTATATCGAGTACGCCATGAGCGTGATCGTGGCTCGCGCACTGCCGGATGTCCGCGACGGACTCAAGCCGGTGCACCGTCGCGTGCTTTACGCGATGTACGACGGCGGCTACCGGCCCGACCGTGGCTTCAACAAGTGCGCGCGCGTCGTCGGCGACGTGATGGGTCACTACCACCCGCACGGCGACAGCGCTATCTACGACGCGATGGTGCGCCTGGTGCAGGAGTGGTCCCTGCGCTACCCCCTCATCCAGGGGCAGGGCAACTTCGGCACTCCCGGTGACGACCCGGCGGCTGCGCCGAGATACACCGAGTGCCGGATGGCGCCGCTCGCGATGGAGATGGTGCGCGACATCCGCGAGAACACCGTCGACATGGTCGACAACTACGACGGCAAGAACAAGGAACCCACCGTTCTGCCGGCGCGCTTCCCGAACCTGCTCGTCAACGGCTCGGCCGGCATCGCCGTCGGTATGGCGACCCAGATCCCACCGCACAACCTGGGCGAGGTCGCCGCTGGTGCCCAGTGGCTGCTGAGGCACCCGGACGTCAGCAAGGAGGAGCTGCTCGAGAAGCTCCTGACGCTCATCCCTGGGCCGGACTTCCCGACCGGCGCGCTCATTACCGGTCGTCGCGGCATCGAGGACGCCTACCGCACCGGACGCGGCTCGATCATCATGCGCGCGGTGGTCCAGGTCGAAGAGATCCAGGGGCGCACCTGCCTGGTGGTCACCGAGCTGCCCTACCAGGTCAACCCCGACTCCCTGGCCCGCAAGATGGCCGAACTGGTCAACGACGGCAAGATCAACGGCATCGCCGACCTGCGCGACGAGACGTCGGGGCGCACCGGTCAGCGGCTCGTCATCGTCCTGAAGCGGGACGCTGTCGCCAAGGTCGTGCTCAACAACCTGTACAAGCACACCCAGCTGCAGCACACCTTTGGTGCCAACATGCTGGCCCTCGTGGACGGCGTGCCGCGCACGCTGCCCTTGTCGGCCTTCATCCGGCACTGGGTGGACCACCAGATCGAGGTCATCGTCCGGCGGACGCAGTATCGCCTGGACGAGGCTGAGCGGCAGATCCACGTGTTCCGCGGCTATCTCAAGGCGCTTGACAGCCTGGACGAGGTCATCGCGCTCATCCGCCGCAGCCCGAATGCCGAGGAGGCGCGGCTCGGGCTGAAGGCGCTGCTGGACATCGACGACGACCAGGCGCGCGCGATCTTGGAGCTGCAGCTGCGTCGCCTGGCGGCGCTGGAGCGCCGGGAGATCCTCGCTCGCCACGACGCGCTCGAGGCGCAGATCGTCGATTTCGAGGCGATCCTGGCAGACCCGCAGGAGCAGCGAGACATCGTCTCCACCGAGCTGGCCGAGATTGTCAACAAGTATGCCGACGACCGGCGCACCCAGATCGTGCCCTATGACGGCGACATGTCGATGGAAGACCTCATCCCCGAGGAGGACGTGGTCATCACGATCACCCGGGGCGGATACACCAAACGGACGCCGGTGCGGGAGTACCGTGCCCAGAACCGTGGCGGCAAGGGTCGCCGCGGTGCGGCGCTGCGCTCGGCTGATGTCGTGGAGCACTTCTTCGTCACTAGCACCCACCACTGGCTGCTCTTCTTCACCAACAGCGGCCGGGTCTATCGGGTCAAGGCCTATGAGATCCCCGAGGGCGGCCCGACCGGGAAGGGTCAGCACGTCGCTAACCTGATGGCTTTCCAGCCCGACGAGCAGATCGCTCAGGTGCTCGCGATCACGGACTACGACACCTCGCCATACCTGGTGCTCTCCACCCGCAACGGCCTGGTGAAGAAGACGCGCCTGGCCGACTACGACTCCAACCGCAGCGGCGGCCTGATCGCCGTCAACCTGCGCGATGGCGACGAGTTGGTCGGCGCCGCACTCTCCTCCTCCGAGGACGACATCCTGCTCGTCTCGCGCAAGGGTCAGTCGGTGCGCTTCACGGCCACCGACGAGACGTTGCGACCGATGGGGCGGGCGACGTCGGGCGTGCGCGGCATGCGGTTTCGCAAGGACGACCACCTGTTGGCGATGTCGGTGGTCCACGACGGCGACGATCCCTATGTCTTCGTCGTGTTCGAGACTGGTATGGCGAAAAAGACGCCGGTGTCGGCCTACCGCGTGCAGGGTCGTGGTGGCCTGGGCATCAAGGTCGCCAAGGCCTCCGAGAAGGGCGGCAACCTCGTCGGGGCGCTCACCGTCGATGAGGGCGACGAGGTCATGGTCGTGATGGAGCGCGGCAATGTCACGCGGTCCTCCGTCGACCAGGTCCGCGCGACCGGGCGCGACACCTCTGGCGTGATCTTTGCGACCCCCACCAAGGGTGACTCGATCGTCGCGGTGGCCCGCAACGCCGAGGCGGAGGAGGTCGATGGGATCGACCTCCTTGAAGGCGAGGAGACGCAGGCCGCTCCGGTGCAGGGCGCGGAGCCCGGCGGTGCCGAGCTGGCGCAGGACGGCGCGGAAGTCCTCGCCGATGGCGCGGATGGCGTACCGTTCGAGGAGCCGATCGGGGATGACTCGAACGAGCAGACCGACGACTCCGGCACGGGAGACGATGCATGAGCACAGACGCGCAGGCAGGCTCAACCACGTCTGGCGATGAGACCGCAGTCTCCGCCGACGTGAGTGCCGACGACGTCCGCGAGCGGGCTGGTGGCGACGCGGATGGTCAGGCCGACGACGAGCGATCGACCGCTGCCAAGATGCGTGACGGAGCGATGGCGCGGACGGCCCAGGGCCGTGATCTCGCGTCTCGTCGCGCACGCGCCCTGCGCGGTGCCACGGCCGGCCTCGCCTCTGGCTCTGCTGCTGGTGCGTCCGCCAGCAGGGGGTCCGCAGCCTCGGGCCGCGTTGGTGGGCTGGCTGCTGGTTCTGCCGCTGGTGGTTCGGGGCCGGGTGGCTCCGGGCTAGGCACGTCGACAGCCGGCAGTTCCAGCGCTCGCACCAGCGGCAACACGGTGCGGCCGCAGCCTCGCGCTCCGCGTCGCGGAGGTCCGCGCCGGGTGCGGCTCACCGCCCAGCGGGTCGATCCCTGGTCAGTCCTGAAGATCAGCTTCCTGGTGTCGGTGGCGCTCGGCATCGCTGGCGTCGTCATGATCGCGGTGCTGTGGACCGTGCTGTCGGGGATGAATGTCTTCTCCACGATCAGCGACTTCTTCACCCGGGTCACGAGCGGCGAGACGGGTGGTGCGTCCTTCGATCTGATGGACTACCTCGGAGTGGGTCGGGTCATCTCCTTGGCGGCGGTGATGGGCGTCCTGAATGTCTTCCTGCTCACCGCCCTGGCGACCCTGACCGCCTTCCTCTACAACATCTGCGCGGCGCTCGTTGGTGGCGCGCAGGTGACCCTCTCCGACGAGTGAGCCAGCCGGCTTCGACGGCCGGGACCACACGGTCACCGGTGCACGCGCCACTCACCTGAGTGCGTCGTGCTCGCTGCGACACCGCATACCTGGCACGCGCCACTCACCTGAGTGGGTTGCGCCTGCTGCGGCACCGCATACCTGGCACGCGCCACTCACCTGAGTGGGTCGTGCTCGCTGCGGCCGACCGGGCGAGCGCCCTGTCACGATAGTGCGCCCAGCCGCGGGAACTCCTCCAGGGAAAACACCACCTCGAGGGGCACCTGGAAGTGGCCGGCGATGCGGAGGGCGAGGTGCAGCGAGGGACTATACTCGCCGCGCTCGAGATAGCCGACGGTCTGGTAGTGCACTCCCAGAGCCTCGGCCAGCTCGCGCCGACTGATCCCCCGCTCTGCACGCAGCATGGCGATCCGGTTGTGGACCTGCTCCGGCGTGATCGACATCGACGTCAGTATCCCCTGCTCAGCACCCGGTCACGCGCAGCGGCGACGACGCTGCCCGACTGACGCCTGGCCATACGCCGCAGCAGGATCGGCGCCACCACCAGCCCGATGACCGCCCAGCCGACCAGCACCGCGACCGTCAGACCGCTCCGCCATTGACCGCCGATCTCGATCGCGGCCGCGCTCTCGGGCAGAAGCACTGCCCTGACGGCCAGTCCGATCCAGTAGAGCGGAGTGGCCTGCGCGACCCACTGCAACCACACCGGCAGTGCCGTCACGGGGTAGAACACGCCCGAGACGGCGGCCACGACATACATCGCCATCATCGACCACGCCAGGCCGATCATCGAGGTGAACACCGACCCGAGCACCGCGCCCCACGGCAACATCGCGGCCACACTCAGCAGGAAGACAAGTCCGAGCAGGAGCCACCGCCATGGGTCGGTCGGCATGGTGCCCGGCAAGAGCAGCGCCGCGCCGATCACCACCGGGAGGATCGGCAGCAACGCGTCGAAGGGCGCGACGATGAGCTTGGCGAGCAGGTGACCGCTCATGCCGTGCGGCACCGCCTTCGCGCGCAGGAGGGTGCCGTCCTCACGCTCGGTCTGCAGCTCGCCGGAGACTCCCATGACCGCGGCTGCGATCACCCCGAACGCGAGGAACCCGGTGAAGATGTAACCGCCCGCTGCCACCGCCCCGTCCTGGAAGTCCATGTCGCGGACGAACCACAAGACGACCAGGACAACCAGGGCCATGCCCACTGATGTGATGCCGGTGGCGGAGGTGTATTTGTGCACGAGAGTCGTCCTCGCCTGACGCCAGGCGGCGCGGACGACGGCGGCCGCGACGCTCGGCCGAGTCATCGGGACGTCTCCTCGGGGGTGGCTCCCAACGCAGCGCCCGGCGTTGGGCGCGGTGCCAACGCCTCGAGCTGGGTGAGACTCTTCCCCGCGTCAGAGTGCTGCACGATGTCGAGGTAGACGTCCTCAAGGGACGCGGCACGGACCTCGACGACCTGCACCTCGTCCGCGCGCGTGGCCAGCACCGTGGCCAGGTATGCCGTGGGGTCGGGCTCTGCGTGCACACTCACCTCTCCCGTGCTCAGATCGCGCAGGCGCACTTCGCTCGATCGGGACAGGCCGAGGCGGAGAGCGTCAGGAGTGCCGTCGGCGACGATGGTCCCGCCGGCCAGGATCAGCAACCGATCGGCGACCGTCTCTGCCTCCGCCAGGTCGTGCGTGGTCATCAGGACCGTCGTTTCAAGGTCGGCGACATCGCTGAGCAGGTCGTGGACATCGCGCCGTCCCGCTGGGTCGAGCCCGGTGGTCGGCTCGTCCAGAAACAGCAGCTCGGGGCGCCCGACCAGACCGGCGGCGACGTCCAGTCGACGGCGCTGACCGCCGGAGAGACTGTCGATGCGCTGACGGGCATGCTCGCTGAGGCCGACCCTCTCCAGGAGCTCCTCGGTGGGCCACGGGCGACGGATCTGCGGGGTGGAGTAGGGCGCGTAGTAACCGCCGATCACATCGAGGAGCTCGTGGACCCTCCAGGTGCCGTGGTCGCGCCAGCTCTGCAGGACCACGCCGACGCGTGCGCGCCAGGCCTCCGGTGCCCTTGCCGGGTCCTGGCCCAGGACTTCGACGTGCCCGCTCGAAGGGCGACGGAACCCTTCGAGGATCTCCACGGTGGTCGTCTTGCCCGCACCGTTGGGACCGAGGAGCGCCACCGTCTGCCCACGAGGGATGTCCAGGTCGACTCCGTCCAGGACGACGCGATCGCCATACATCATCCGCAACTCTCGACACGAGACGACCATGTCCCTCTCCATCAGCATGGCGGACAGCATAGTAGAAGTATGTCCTTCCATACAAGGGATGCTATGGGTGCGGGTCTGCGGCCGGCCGTGTTTTGGCGCGCTGCGGAGGCGTGAGGTAATCTCGGACGTCGCGTCTGTTGACGCAGGTTCGGGCCTATAGCTCAGTCGGTTAGAGCGCTTCCCTGATAAGGAAGAGGTCACAGGTTCAAGTCCTGTTAGGCCCACCACTTCATCCCCACTGGGATCTAGTCCACCGATCGAGGGAGAGCGACGATGAAGCGCATACTTTTGCTCGCGGCCGCCGCCTTTGGCCTGGCCGCTCTGAAGAAGATGCAGGACACCCGGGCGGAGCGCGACCTGTGGGCCGAGGCCACCGACGACGCGACTGGTCTGTAACTCGCCGGGCCAAGCATCTGCTTGGCAAGCGGGCCCCACAACTTCATATCGACCCATCAAGGGGACTTAGCTCAGCTGGTAGAGCACTGCCTTTGCAAGGCAGGGGTCAGGGGTTCGAGCCCCCTAGTCTCCACCGAGATCAGAGGCCCTTCCCATGACGGGGAGGGCCTCTTCCGCATGGGACTGCGCGTTGCGATCCCGTCAGATCGCGCGGTGTTCGCCATCCATATGGGAGCGTGGGAGCTCTATCTTCCCTCTTCGCCGTGACGGAGACGGAAGGCGCGATGGCTCCGAAAGGTATGACATGGACGTAGACGCTCGACGCTCGACGAAGCGGTCGCTGCGCGGGCGTTCACTGGCGTGGTGACGCTCGATGTGGGAGACCGTCGCGTCCTAGAGCATTGCGCGGGTTTCCTCCACCGTGCGCTGAGGGTGGCGATGAAGCCAGCGGCGCGGATCGCGATAGCCAGCGGCAGCAAGGCATTCACGGCCCTGGCGGTGATGCGGCTCGTCGAAAACGGCGTGGTGCGGCTCGGAGATCCGGTCCGCGGATTGCTCGGCGATGACCTGCCGCTCATCGACGACGGCGTCACGATCGAGCACCTGCTTACCCATACATCGGGGATCGGCGACTATCTCGATGAGGACGGCGATTCAGAGATCTCCGACTACGTCCTCACTCTTCCGGTGCACACGTTGACGACGGCACAGGCATTCCTGCCGATGCTCGAAGGGCGTCTGCCGAAGTTCGCTCCGGGCGAGCGGTTCGCATACTGCAACGGCGGCTACATGGTGCTCGCGGTCCTGCTCGAGCGGGCCACGGGCGGCACCTACCACGACGCGGTGCAGCGCCTGGTCCTCGAGCCCGCCGGCCTGAAACGCACGGGATTCCTGCCGCTCAACGACCTACCAGCCGATGCCGCGCTCGGCTACCTGCTCAACGAGGGCGATCTGGTGAATACGCTGCACCTGCCGGTGCTCGGCAACGGGGACGGCGGCGCGTTCACCACTGCCGATGACCTGCACCGATTCTGGCTGGCGCTGCTCGAGGGCCGCATCGTGTCGCTGACGACCGTCGAGGAAATGACGCGTCCGCGCCACGAGGTCCCAGAGGAAGACATGAGATACGGGATGGGGTTCTGGATACATGCGAGGCACCAGGCACTCATCCTGGAGGGGTATGACGCCGGAGCGTCGTTCCGGTCTACACACATCGTCGGCGAGGAGACCACGGCGAGCGTGCTTGGGAACAGCTCGCAGGGCGCATGGCCAGTGGTGGAAGCACTCGCGGGAGCGATCGAGGTCGCGCTAGGACGGCCCGATTCTAGGTGAAACCGGCCGCTGGCCCCGCAACGTGGCAGAGGCGACCGCCCGGTGTGGCAGGACCGGCCGTCCGGAGTGGCAGGACCGACCGTCCGGTCAGAGGAACTGCAGCGGGTCGAACTCCTCGATGGGGATGATCCGCAGGCGGGGCAGCGTGGTGTTGAACGCCTTGGTGTCGTGCTCGAGGTCGAAGAACTCCAGGCCCTTGGATCGCAGGGAGGTGAAGCCGTGGTTACGGAACTCCTCGAAGGCGACCACGCCGACGCGACGTCCGCCACCCAGCAGGGGCTCCACCGCTTCCAGGAAGTCGCCGTCGTGGCTGACCAGCATCACGTCGTCGTCGCGGTCCAGGAGCGCCTCGAGGGTCTTCTGGATCGCCATGTCGACGACCGACTGGTCGGCCGTGCCGGACAGCGGCACCGGCGCATAGCCGAGCGCACGCAGCGCCTGGACGAAGGCCATGGGCAGGCCGGAGCTGGCGTTGAGGAAGAACAGGCCTTGCGCGGTCTGCCCCCACGTTTTCTCGGCAAACTTCAGCAGCCGGTCCCATCGCGGGCGCTCGTCCGGCGTGGGCCGCCGGCCCAGGATCGAGTTGCCGAGGGTCGCGTCGATGTTCTCGCCGTCGACGAGCAGATATGTCAGGGCCATGAAGGGCCTCCTATCAAAATATATACATTTCTCAGTTTATTCATAGACAAGCTTCTTAGGGCCGGGGAAGATCCAGGACAACCCGCCCCGCAGCCGGTCCCGCCAGTTCTCCCAGGAGTGACCGTCGCGGGACTCGACATACCTCACCTGCGCGCCCGTTGACTCGAAGACCGGCACCATGGAGCGGTTGGCGACGATGAGAGGCTCATAGATCCCGCAGGTGATAAACATCCGGTCCGCGACCTTCCGCGGCTTCTCACGATAGCGGTTCATAAACTTCACCACGGGGTCAAAGGCTGGGCCGCCCCCGTGGTCGCTGCCGATGTCGGTGAACACGAACGACCCGGACTGCAGGAAGAGGCTGCCAAAGGTTTCTGGGTTGCGGAAGGCCGTGGAGAGGGAGGCGACCCCTCCGAAGCTGGCGCCCATCAGGCAGCGCGCGTCCGCCCGCGGGATCACTGGCAGCTTGGCCTCGACCGCCGGGAGGAGCTCACGGACGATGTGTCGCGCGTGGGACGCATAGTTCGGATACTCCTTCAACCGGTCGTTGGAGTTGGTGAAGAGCACGATCGTCTCGGCCATGTCGAGGTCGTGGATGAGGTTGTCGAGCACCGCCTTCATCGCCGCATAGGTGATGTAGTCGGAGCCGTCGTGCACGATCAGCAGGGGATAGCGGCTGGACCGCCGAAACCGTGCCGGCAGGTAGAGACGGTTGGTGGTGACCCGCCGTAGCGCCTTGGACGCAAATTTGAAGTCGATCAGCTCTCCGGGACGGGCATCGCTTTGCGGCAGCACCCACTCCGGCGTCTGGTAGCCAGCAGCCTGCAGCACGCTGGAGGAACCGACGGGGCTGTGGGCGACATGGGGGTTGAGCGGATCGTTGAAGACCTCGACTGCGGCCCCGACCCGGACCTCGATCTGATACTCCACCCTCGAGTGCGCGGGCAGCTCGATCGTGACGTACCACAGCGGAGGGCCTTCGACCTGCTCCAGCTTCTTCATCGGCACATGGTTGGGCTGGTTGACGATGCGGTGGCGCACCGCGACCGCATCGACGTTGCCGCGATAGAGGAAGGTGCACTTTGGGCCTTCGACGATAGGAATCACGCGCCCGGTGATGAAGGCGTCGATGTCCGCCTGTCCGTGCTGCGCGCGCGCCTTGAGCTCGTTGATTGCCAGCTTGCCATTGTGGCGCGGCGGGATGGGCAGCGGTGGGGGTAGCAGGCTCACGGGGTCGTCGCTCCGAAGTCGGTGCTGAGCGGGTCATGATCCGGGTATGACGTGTCGCTAGCCGGCTCCGTCTCGTGCTGGTCAGGAGGCGCTGGTTGGTAGGTCGTCACTGTCCCGTCGGCGCCGAGGATCCGCGCCCCGGCTGGCAGCCGACCGTCGGCCTCGAGGGTGACCGTGACGCGCTCGTCCAGCAGGAGGGCACGCGCGGGCGCGATTCGAGAGACCAGCCCGGCCATCCGTGGCACATTCTTGAGGTCGAGCCGGTCCCTGGGCGAGGGAAGTGCGACGATGTCCCGCGTCAGGCCGAGGCCCTTCATCAGCATCTCCGCCACATCCGGCCCCTGAACGGCGTCGTCATAGAAGAGTAGGACGCGCTCGGTCAGCACCATCGCGCCAGCCCCCCAGGCGATGATGGGTCGGTGCAAACGCGGGGTGGAGACCTGCCGTCCCGCCTCGTCGTGGCCGAACTGCGCAAGGGCGGGGGCCAGGTTGAACATGTGCATCAGACCGAGCAGCACCCCCACGTGTCCACCCGGGATGATGATGGCGTCAGTGTCTCTCAACGCCTGCCCGACGGCGAATCGGGCCGTGACGACGGCGTCTCGATGCTGCGGCTGGTGACGGTCGTAGAAGTCCTGGTGCAACTCCTCGACCCTAGCGAGGTGCCGGGCGTCCAAGGCGCTGACGATGGTGAGGGCGTCCGCGACGGCGAGGTCCTGGGCCCACGGATTTCGCGGGGTGTAGTCGCGGATTTTATAGAGCGCGTCCGCAGCATGCTCGAGTCCGATGACGTAGAGGGACTGCAGCTCGCTCATCGTCGCGCGACGCTCACGGTCAGCTTTCTCCAACTCAGGGTCAGCGTCCCACACCTGCTGCATGAGGCTCCACAGCCGCAGGTTGGTGGTGCGTCCGCCGAGCAGGTCGCTGAGGAGCCCGTCGTCACCTTCCCGGTCACGCCACCCGGCGGTGATCGTCGCAAAGTGTCGCCCGGTCAGTCCCAGTGCCTCCACGATGGTGTCCAGGCGCGGTTCGCGCTGGGGGCCGAGCAGCGTGATGCGGGGGACGTCGTCCTCAGCCAGCATAGACATGGACGGTGCGACCGACCTCGTCGAGCATGGCGTGCAGCTGGTCATAGTCGGGGTGCTTCATCCGGACCCACGCGTTGGCCATGAAGCCAGCCGACACCGGCTGCGTCGGGTGGCCCACCGGGGGGATGCTCGCGTCGATGATCCAGCGGCTGTAGAGGTTTTCGATCTCTTCCAGCCCGGAGTATCCCTTGATCTGGCCGTCCCGGTCTGGTCGGAGCGCGATGATGCCCGCGGAGTGGCTGCGGCTGAGGGGCTGGCTGATCCGGCTGTGCGTGATCGCCTCGGCCCACGCGGTATACACGTCCATGTCGTTGGACACGTTGTAGAGATCCCAGCAGCCCACTCCTGGTGGGCGGCAGCCGATCTCGCTGAACTTCAGGCCCTTGGGGCCGTAGAACCACTCCATGTGGGTGGCGGAGGTCCCGATCCCCAGCGCGCGGATGACGCGCGCACCCATCTCGCGGATCTCGTCATACATCCCGCCGCCGTCGATCCGGTTGGTGGCGATGAACATCGGTGAGATCCAGCGCGTCCGCATCGCCTCCAGCACGCCGGGGAAGTAGTGCGACGCAAAATCGGCCGCGACGTCGCCGTTGATCGCGATCGTGTCGTAGAAGCCTTCGTGGCCCTCCACGAACTCTTCCACCGCGATCGAGGCGTAGCCGGCCAGCTGCGCCAGCGCCGCAGACAGCTCGGTGTCATTGTCGACGCGAGAGGTGCCTGCCGCCCCCGCGCCGTCACGTGGCTTGAGGATCAGCGGGTAGCCGACCTTGCGGGCAAACTCGCGGACCTGGTCCGCGTTGTCGGCGCCGGTCGACGCGGCGGTCGGCACTCCCGCCTGACGCAGCGCCTCTTTCATCGACGGCTTGTCGCGGCACAGCCAGGTGGTGCGCACCGACGTGCCGGGGATGCCGAGGTCCTCCCGGACCTGGGCGGCCACCATCTGGTGGGCCTCGATGGTGGATTCCATCCGGTCGATCCAGACCATGCCCTGGATTTTGCGGACCGCCTCGGTCATCTGCGCCCGGTTGGTCACCGAGCCGACCTGCTCGTAGTGCACCATCCAGCTCTTGAGCTGGTCGTCCAGATAGTCCCAGGGGGTTTCGCCGATCCCGATCACGTTAGCCCCCACCGAGGCCAGCGCTCTGGCAAACTCCCGCTGGTTCTGCGGGAAGTGGGGCTCCACCAAGATGATGTTCACAGGGTCGAGATTGCCACAGATCCAGCGGCGACGTGAAAGCCCAGGCTCACTGGGCGCGCGCCAGCTCGTCGAAGGCTTCCGCAACGACCGTGGCGTAGACGTGCATGCCGTCCAGATCGGGGTGCACGTTGTCGGCCTGGAGCACCCCGGGTTGCTTGCTGATCGTGGCGTTCCATCGGCCGACGACCGCATGGGGGTAGTCGGCCACGACCTTGGCGATGGTGGCGTTGGAGGACTCGGTGAAGGAAGCCGCGACATAGAGGTTCATCACGACGACGTTGCGGTCCGGGCCGAGTGCGTCCAGCGTCTCGCGCAGCGCGGCCTCGTCCACGCCGGCGTTGGTGCCCAAGTGCAGGATGACGTTGTCCCTGATCTGGTCCTGCGCGAGACCGTCAGCCACCACCTCATGCGCGCTGTTCCATTGCCGGTTGGATTTGGCCAGGTAGTTGATCTCGGGGAACCGGTAGGTCAGTCCGTCGGCGCTGGTCACGATGAGGGAGTCACCGATCGCGGTGATCGCCGAACTGTCAGGGACCAGCAGGCCGTCCTCGCCCGCGCGGTATGTCGATCCGTGGACATCGAGGGAGGTGGCGGTTGCCGTGGCGCTGGCTGGGGCGTCCTTGTCAGCGCTGGCCTTGTCGCCCTGGTCCGCGCTGGTCTTGTCGTTGCTGGTCTTGTCGTCCTTGGTGCCCTTGCTGTCCGACTCGGATGCAGCGGCGGTGGCGGCGTCGGCGGCCGCGCCTGCCAGGCCGAGCTGCGCGCTGAGCTGGGCCGGCTCTCCCACTGTCGTGCTCGCGACTGGTGCGAGCTGCCCGCCGTCGAGCCGGGCCTCGTTTGCCTCGATCTGCTGCTGGGTCACTGACTTCTCCGGGGCGGTGGCGACCGCCACCGCTGTCGCGACCAGCATCAGCGCGAGCAGCCCCGCGACCATGCGGGGGGTGCGGCTGACCTGCCACGGCGTCGCCGCCCAGCGTCCCAGGGTGCCCACGCTCTTGCGCAACCCCAGCTTGCGCACCGGTTGTTCGACATACCGAAAGGACAGGGCCGAGATGGTCAGGGTGAGGACGAGCGCGGTGCCGACCACCACCATGCCGTGGCCCGTCCCGGGCGCATAGGGGATCAGCGCGCCCATGATGACCAGGATCGGCCAGTGCCACAGATAGATGCCGTAGGACCGCTCGCCCACCCAGACCAGCGGCCGCAGGTGCATCAGTCGGCGCCACAGGCTGCCCGACTCCAGCAGGCCCGCGATGAGGACCACGGTGAGGAGCGAGGCCAGCAGGATGCCACCCCGGAAGGTCAGGGCGTCGGACTCCTCCATCCATCGCATCAGCCCGACCAGCCCGAGGAGGGCGCCGAGCACCGCGGCCCAACGCCAGCGTCGCCATACCCCTGAGCGCAGCCCAGCCCGGTGACGCGGGTCCGCCCAGGCGACCGCGAACGCCGCTCCCGCCATCAGCCCCATGAGGTGGGTGTCAGTGCCGTAATAGACGCGCGTGGCGTCGACGCCGGGCGTGAAGAGCACGGCCATCGCGATCGTGCTCGCCACGCCGATGCCGGCCACGAGAAGGATGAGCTGCCGGACGGAGCGCGTCAGGGCCAGCGCGATGATCAGGGCGAGCGGCCAGACGAGGTAGAACTGCTCCTCGACCGCCAGGGACCAGAAGTTGATGAAGAGGATCGGGGACGTGCTGTGGAAGTAGCTCGCGCCCGCCAGGATCTCCAGCCAGTTGGTGGTGAAGGTCAGTGCACCAAGGGCCTGTCGACCGATCCCCACGAGCAGGTCGCCGCCGACCAGGCGCGCGACGGAGGTGCTGACCAGGACGACCAGGACCAGCGCGGGCAGCAGCCGCCTGGCGCGGCGGCGCCAGAAACCGAGGAGGTCGATGCGTCCCTTCGTGTCGACCTCGCGGAGGAGGAGCGTGGTGATGAGGAAGCCGCTGAGGACGAAGAAGACGTCGACGCCGAGGTAGCCGCCCGGCAGCACGCTGGGGGTGAAGTGGAAAATCAGGACCCCGATGACCGCGATCGCGCGCAACCCGTCCAGGCCCGGGATGATGCCCGGTCGTGGCCTGATCCCGTTGGGCCCGCGTCCGCCGCGACGGCGGCGTGGTGGTGTGTCGCGGGTCTGCAGGACGGGTCCGGTATCGGTGCGGTCCTGAGCCAGGGGGTATGCGGTGCGGTCGGCCTCAAGCAGATCGTGCCGGTCGCCGTGGCGGGTGGGTGCGTAGAGGGCCTCTGGCCGCGGGGCCGGCGGAGTGTCGTCGGTGCCGTGGGCGTGCACGTCTGGCTGGCGCGCGGGCATAGACATGTCGCCGGGTCTCCTCTCCACTAGACTCCGACGCCAGCGTAGGGTCGCTGGCCTGCACACAGACCCTCCCGCGCCGGAGTGTCGCGAGACTGGCTGCGCCCCTTGCTACGCCCTGAGAAACGCAGCGAGCGCCCCCGACCTGGTGGTCAGGGGCGCTCGCCGAAGGTGGTTCAGACGCGGTCGGTGGGCTCCATGCCCTCGCCCGGAGCCTGCTCGTCGGTGTTCACCGGCTCCTCGAAGGCGAGGTCGTCGATCTCCTCGGACTCGAGCATCCGAGCGCCGTCGCCAGCATGGGCGCCGGTGTAGTCGCTGGCGCCGGTCGCTGACGGGGTGGCGTCCAGTGCGTCGGCACCGTCCACGGAGTCGACTGGAACTGCGTCGAGTGGCGCTGCGTCGACGAGGGCGGCGTCGGCCACGGTCGGGGACACCAGGTCCGTGCTCGACGTCGACATCGAAGACGCGGTGGTCGGCACGTCGCCGTCGCTGACCGCCTGGGTGCTCGCGCTCACGGGCCCGCTGCCAGCGGGGGGCGTCGAGGTGAGCTCGACCGCAGGCGCTGCGGACGTGGTCGGCGTGCGGCTGGCCCACGGGTCAGCACCGCCACCCTGGCTCGCCCACGGGTCGGCTGCAGCGTCGCGCTGCTGCTGGGACAGATACCACGCGAGGCCAGCCCCGGCGGCGGCGAGCAGCCCGAGGGCGATCATCACGCCGCCCTTCTTGCTCCGGCCCGACTTGGGGGCTCCGGTCAGCGTCGCGACGACGCCCTCGTCCTTGGCCAGCACGCGGTCCTTGCCGGACTGGACGTCGCCGATCATCGACTGGAGCTTGGGCAGCAACTCGTCATTAATCAGATCGCGCAGGTGGTCGACCTTGGGCCCGACGGCCGCGACACCGTCCTGCACGCGCGGCACGGCCGCGTCGATGCCGTGATCCACCCCGGTGACGGCGCGGTCCCGGGTGTGCTCGGCCTTCTCGCGGATGGCAGCGGCCAGAGCGGCGACGACGGCCGCACTGAGGCCTGCCTTCTCCTTGGCGGTCTCGCCCAGCGGGCCGGCGCGCTCAGCCAGACGCTCACCGGCGTGGCTCGCAGCAGCGGCGGCGCTGTGGCCGGCAGACACGGCACGCTCCTTGGCGGCCTCGCCTAGCGGCACGGCCTTATCGCGGGCCGCAGCGGACAGTGCCGCCACCGTGCCCCCGGCTTCGGCAGCCTTCTTGTCGAGCGCGGAGCGGCCGTGGTCAGCGGCCTTGCGCCCGTGGTCGGCTGCCTTGCTGGCAGCCTTGCCTGCTGCGTCACGGTCCTTGCCAGCGGCCTTCATCGCCTTGGCGCGGGTTTTCTGCGCGTGGCGGCGTTCCTTCTTCGAATCAGCGGGGGCGGTCGCCTCCGCCAGCGTCGCCAGCACGGCGGCACCGAGGTTGCGGGCCCCGGACGCAGCGCTGGATCCAGCTTCGGCGGCGTCCTGCCGGGCCTTTGAGCCCTGGGCAGCCGCGCGCTCGGCGTCAGTCTTAAAGAACACGGGAATCCCTCCTAGTCATGTGGGTCTGCTTCTATCCTGCCCTGTCCAGCAGGCTGGCACCACCTGGGGTCGGTCAGATGGGCGTGCGAGACTGTGGCAATGAACGTCACGCTGCACACCAACCACGGCGACATCCACGTCGAGCTCTTCGAGCACGCCGCGCCCAAGACCGTCGCGAGCTTCGTCGGCCTGGCCACCGGCGAGAAGGACTACAAGGACGAGGCCGGGCGCACCAACCCCCAGCCGTTCTACGACGGCCTCACCTTCCACCGGATTATCCCCGGCTTCATGATCCAGGGCGGCTGCCCGCTCGGGGAGGGTTACGGAGGCCCCGGTTTTAGCTTTGACGACGAGATCAGCCCGGACAAGGACTTCACCCAGCCCTACATGCTCGCCATGGCCAACTCCGGCAAGCGCATGGGTAAGGGCACCAACGGCTCGCAGTTCTTCGTCACCGTCGAGGCGACCCCCTGGCTTCAGGGCAAGCACACCATCTTCGGTCAGGTCGCCGACCAGGCCTCCCGCGACGTCGTCGATGCGATCGCGGCCGTGCCGACCGGTGCCAACGACAAGCCTGTCGAGCCGGTCGTCATCGATCGTGTCTCGCTCGAGGGCTGACCTGAGCGCTCTGCGACGAGTCTCGACGACCGGATGACCACCCCGCCCTCACGGCCGCCGAGCGGTGACGAAGACTCGCCAGGTCGCCATACCTCCGAGGCGCCCACCTGCCCTCGCCACCCTGACCGGGTTTCTTACATCAAGTGTCAACGGTGCGGGCGTCCCACCTGCCCTGACTGCCAGCGGCCCGCGGCCGTCGGTGTCCAGTGTGTGGACTGTGTCCGTGAGGGCGCCAAGAACGTGCCGACTCCGACGACGGCCTATGGCGCGCCGGCGACCAAGAGCACGCCCCTGGTCAGTTACGGCTTGATCGGGCTCTGCGTGCTCGTCTACCTCGGGCAGCGCACCTTGCCGTGGCTGACCGGCGACCTCTCGTTCGTGGGGGTTCTCGGCGGCAGCCAGCCCTGGCGGTTCGTGACCTCGGCGTTCGTGCACTCCCCGACCAGTTTTCTGCACATCTTCTTCAATATGTACATCCTGTATGCCTTCGGTCCCGCCTTTGAGCAGGTGCTGGGGCACCTGAAATTCCTCGCGGTCTACCTCATCTGCGCGATCGGCGGATCGCTGGGCGTGCTGCTGTTCGCATCCCCTGACCCCGGCTGGTATGTCCACGTCGTGGGTGCGTCCGGGGCGATCTTCGGGTTGCTGATGATGTATGTCGTGCTCGTCTTCCGGGCGGGCCAGTCACCGAATGCGCTGCTCGTGATGATCGGCCTCAATCTGGCCCTGCCGTTCTTCGTCGGCGGGATCGCCTGGCAGGCGCACGTGGGCGGCGCGATCACTGGTCTGGTGATCGGCGGGCTGCTGGTGCTGACCTCGGCCAAGGGCCGCACGCCGGAAGCGGTGCGCAGGCGCCGGCTGATGTGGCCGGGGCTGGCGGTCCTCACCGTCATCCTGGTGGCCCTGGCTGCCTGGCGCTTGGTGTCGGTGCTCGGCGTGGCCGCCTTCTCTATCCAGTTTTAGCGGCAGCGACCGTCGCGAGTGACGTAGTTATCCACAGTTGCGAATGACAACGGTGTGATTTATCCCCAGAGTGGGGACAAGCTGTGGATAACTAGGGTGTGTGTGAATGTCCGTGCTCAGCGCCAGTTGGTCGCCATCATGAAGCCGGCCATGATCATGCCCATGCCGATGCCGAGGTTCCAGTAGCGCAGGGACTCGATCGGCAGAGCCCCGCTCGTGATGTAGAACGTGGCAACCCACAGGACGCCCACGATCATCAAGGCGCACATGAGTGGCACGAACCAGGGCGGGTTGGACTTCAGCTTCTGGGTCTGAGGAAGCTCGGTGGCGCGCTTGGCACGCGCCTTGGCGCCCTCACGACCGCGGGACTTCGGCACGACTGTTCTCCTTCGCAGTGGGTGCGGTCAGGATACGCGGCTACGCTAGCCCTGATGAGCACCGCACCGCCGACGCAGGCCGCGCCGGTCCCTGGGGGGTCCGACGCGGGAGGGACAAGACCCCGGATCCAAAAGATCGGGGTCACGATCATCTGCGTCGTCGCGGGGCTGCTTTTTGGGACGAGTGCGTCTCTGGCCCGCACCAGCGTGCCCACCACTGGCGCTCAAGATCTCCCTGGACTGATCACCGCGCGCGACCAGCAGGTCAAGACGCTCGCCGACCGTGCCGAAGAGCTCCGGCTGGAGGTCCAAGCGCTGGAGCAGGGTGCCGGCGACAGTGCCGTCCAGCAGGCCAGTCGCGTCGCAGAGCGCCTCGCGCCCTCAGTCGGGCTGGCCCCCGTCACCGGCGCTGCCGTCCAGGTCACTCTCGACGACGCGGGCTATTCCCTGGACACCTTGCCGCCCGACCTCACGGTCGATGACGTCGTCGTGCACCAGCAGGATCTTCAGGCCGTGGTCAACGCGCTGTGGGCGGGCGGGGCGGAGGCGCTGATGGTGCAGGACCAGAGGATCGTCTCCACCAGCGCGGTCCAGTGTGTCGGCAACACGCTCTACCTGCAGGGTCGCGTCTACTCGCCGCCCTACACCATCACCGCGATCGGGGATCCGGCCACCATGCACGCGGCTCTCCTGAACGACCCCGTCGTCGAGACCTACCGCCAGTGGGCGGCGGCGATCGGGTTGGGGTATGTCGTGCAGGACATCGCCCAGGTCGAGATGCCCGCCTTTGCGGGCGGTGTGCCGATGCGGTACGCCACGGTGACCACGCCGGCGAAGCCGAGCGAGGTCCCGACCACACAGGGCTAAATGCGCTCCCGCTGCGGCAGCGGCGACCGCCCGGTGTGGCAGGAGCGA